>NZ_JAJBUX010000012.1 GCF_020860125.1 Cloacibacillus sp.
TTAATATACAACTAAAATATGGGGATTTTATGAGGATTTTCTGTTTTTATTATAAATATTACGGATTTATCTTGAAATACATTATAAAAGAGAGTAAATGTTAAATATAACCCCTTTAAGCTCAGAACTTAAAGATTATTCCCACCGCCGCCGAGATGGCGATGAAGGCCACGGGGCTCCATTTCAGCCTCTTCTGGGCCGCGAAGAGGACGACGCCTAAGAGGATCGCCTTCCAGGCCAAGAGGTCCGCAGCCATACCCGTAGAGCGGTATTTATCAAGGTCAAGCAGGGTGACGGCGACGACGTTGACTCCCGAGGCGGCGATCAGCGCGATCGAGGCGGGACGCAGGCCGTAAAAGGCGTCTTTGACGACGGTGCGTTCCTGGAAGTTGTCGAGCAGATTCGCGATCAGCAGGATCACGATTATCGAGGGCAGTACGAGCCCCACGGTCGAGACGACCGCTCCGGGGATTCCCCCGGTCAGGTAGCCCGCGAAGGTCGCCATATTCACCCCGATCGCCCCCGGGGTGGACTCGGAGACGGCGATCATATCGGCGATATCGGTCGCCGTGAACCAGCCGCTCTTCGACGAGAGTGCGTATAGAAAGGGCAGCGTCGCAAGGCCGCCGCCGACGGCGAAGAGGCCGACCTTGAAAAATTCATAGAAGAGCCGCAGCAGGAGGATCATTTTTTACCCCTTATGCGCCGCTGCCAGACGATGCCGAATAGCAGTGCGGCGAGAACGATCACGGCGGGGCTGACGGAGAAGGGCATGAGGGCCGAGCCGGCGCTTAAAACGAAGACCGCCGCGAAGAGCAGCAGCGTCGGGAGGTCGACGACGGAGTTTTTCCAGAGGCGCAGCACCGCGTTCACGATCAGTACGCAGACGCAGACGCGAATACCGGCGAAGGCGCTGCGGACGATTGGGACATGCGCGAAGCTGCGCAGCGAGGCGGCTATCGCAATCAGCAGGACCAGCGGCACGGTGACGAAGCCGAGGGTAGCGATGATCCCGCCTAAAGGGCCGCCCCTCTTATTCCCCACAAAGGTCGAGACGTTGACGGCGATGATTCCGGGCGTGCATTGCCCGATGGCGTAGTAGTCCGTCAGTTCCCTCTCCGTTATCCAGCCGCGCTTTTCAATAAATTCATGGTGCAGGATAGGGTACATCGCAAGGCCGCCGCCGAAGGTCACGCCGCCGATTTTTAAAAATATGATATAAAGCCGTAAAAGGTCTTCCATCCGTACGCTCCCCGAGGTGTTTTTTGCCGGTACAGCCCGCCTCCCGGCGTTAAGTCCGGCGCTTTTATAAAAAGTATCGCCGCAGCCGGAACCGTATAAAGATATGGCGTTGACGTGCGGATGTCAAGGAAAGGTGATATTTTGAAAGGGTGCGGCGCCAGATTTCCAAAGCCTCCGCGGTGTCCAGCTATCTATTATCGCAGACGTTTCCGCCGGCGCGGCCGCCCCGTCCGCCGCCGGTGAGATGAAAGAAAGCGGCGCGGTCCCGAAGGCCGCGCCGCTTATTATCTGTCGCTTATTGTAAGAGCGGTCTTCTATTAGAGGAAGAAGCCCTTGATCTTGAGACCGTCGGCAACGCGTTTGATGGCGACGAGGAAGGCCGCGCGGCGCATCTTCACGTTGTGATCCTTAGCGTAGTCCCAAACTCTCTTGAAGTTGTCCTTCATGATCGGGACGAGGCGGTTATTGTACTCTTCCTCTGTCCAGAAGAATCCGGCGAGGTCCTGTACCCACTCGAAGTATGAACCGATAACGCCGCCGCTGTTGGCGAGGAAGTCGGGAACGACGAGGATGCCGCGTTTGTCAAGGATTGCGTCGCCTTCGGGGCGGATAGGTCCGTTCGCGCCTTCGACGATGTATTTGCACTTGAGTTTGTCGGCGTTCTTGTCGCTGATGACGCCTTCGAGGGCGCAGGGTGAAAGAACGAGGCATTCCTGCTCGAGGATCGCTTCTCCGTCCATTCTGACGAGTCCGGCTTCTTCGTAGCCGTCGAGGATACGCTTCGGGTGCTTCTCAACGTATGCCTTCGCCGCCTTGACGTCGATACCCTTCGGGTTGTAGTAGCCGCCGGTGATGTCGCTGATTCCGACTATCTTCGCTCCGGCTTCCTGGAGGAAGAGGGCGTTGTAGGTTCCGACGTTGCCAAAGCCCTGTACGATGACGGTAGCATCCTTCGGGTCGATGTGCTGGGTTTTGAGCAGTTCAAGAATGCAGGTGGCGACGCCGAGTCCCGTTGCCGCGGTGCGGCCCTTTGAGCCCCAGTAGGCTACGGGTTTGCCGGTCACTACGCCGGGTTCGAGGTGGCCGCGGAGCTTGGAGATAGTGTCCATGATCCAGACCATTTCGGGGCCGCCGGTGTTGACATCGGGAGCGGGGACGTCTGTCCAGTCGCCGATGAAGGGGGCGATGCGGGCCGCGAAGGTACGGGTCATCGTCTCACGCTCGCGCGGTGAGAGTTCGAAGGGATCTACGGAGATTCCGCCCTTGCCTCCGCCGTAAGGGATACCGGCGAGCGAGCACTTCCAGGTCATAAGGCTGGCGAGAGCTTCGCACTCTTCGAGGTTGACGTCGGGGTGGAAGCGAAGTCCGCCCTTGGCGGGTCCGCAGACTGTTGAATGCTGTACGCGATAACCGTTAAAAACTCTTACTGAACCGTCGTCCATCTGGACGGGAATCGAGACGCAGATAGCGCGCTCGGGGCGACTCATTACCTCGACGAGACCGTCTTCAAGTCCCATCTCCTCTGCTGCTGCATAGAAATTCTTCAACGCGGTGTCAAGAAGTACGTTGGTGGAAGTACGTTTCTGTACGGCCATACAAAAAACCCCCTTAGTATATTTGCCCTTGTGGGGCGGTAACGTTAAAATTATATCCCTACGGACAAATTTTATCTTACATAGATATTGTATTCCTGATTAGTTTTCCCGTAAAGGGGTCACAAATAAGGTTATATTTGTGAATTCCAGAAAATACTATAGAATTCACATAATTTCCTCGTAAAACTTAGGGAAGAAAAGAACTATTTGGTTTTATGAACAAAAAGCCTAAAAAAATAACCTTACAAGTATGACCGCGACTACGAGGCCGGGGAGCATATTCATCACACGTATCTTCATAAAGCCCAGCAGGTTGATGCCGATGCCCATAAGCATGAGCCCTCCGGTCGCGCTCATCTCCGTGACGGCCGCCTCGGACATGAACGGCTGTATCCAGCCGGCGGCAAGGGTCAGCACCCCCTGATAGAGAAAGACGGGAATAGCGGAGAAGATCACGCCGAAGCCGAGCGAAGCCGCCATCGCCACGGAGGTGAGGCCGTCGATGAGCCCCTTCGCGAGAAGCAGCGAGGGATAGTCGCCAAGCCCCTCCTCAAAGGCGCCCAGCACCGCCATCGAGCCGGTGCAGTAGATGAGGCTTGTCGTTATAAAGCCGGTGGAAAAGCCCTTCGCACCGTCGCCGATGCGTTTCTCCAGCTTCAGGCTCGCCGCCTCAAGCGCGCCCTCAAGGTTCATCAGCTCGCCGATGAGAGAGCCGAGGGCGATGCTTGCGATGACCACCAGCGGCTGCTGCGTCTTTATCGACATGCCGACGCCGAGCGTCACCACGAAGAGTGCCATCCCCTGGACGGGCAGCTCCATTATCTTTGCCGGGATCTTTTTGCGGAGCAGCAGCCCCGCGAGTGCACCGCATACTATGAAAAGAGCGTTGGCGATACTTCCGAAGAGTGGTATAGAGCTGAATAATTCCAAAATTGATTCCCCGCTTTCATCCTTGCTATTATATAGCATAAAAGATGGGCGGGGAATTGCCGGTTTCCTTTGGAAGATTGGCTATATTGGTTATTTATCTGATGATTATATTATTGCTCCATATTCATTATGAGGCAGGAGTTGTCGTCTGGTACCGACGCCAGCAGCTCCAATGCTTTGTTAAAGAGCCGCTCTCTCCATTCATATTCCTGCTCAGGGGGCAATTCCGGCTTGCCGAATACGTGGCTGATGTTATTTCCTCTAAGAATCCTGCTGCAGCCGGCCCATTCCGATATCTGAGTGAGGTTGGTGACGTGTACGACGGGGATGCCTACGCGTTCGATCTCGCAGGCGATGTAGGCGCCGCATCTGGAGCTTGTACCGCAGGTTGAGGTGAGGATCACGCCGTCGGTCTCGCTTTCACGCAGGGAAACGGCGATTTTGCGGCCGAACTCCTGACTGTTTTCTACGGAGACCATCACACCGGCGGTGGAGTAGAAAGTGTCGGATACTTTGCGGATGCGCCCCGACATCTCCGCTTTGCGCGCCGCGTCAAGCGGTACCAGGCGGTTGGGGTCCTCCGTCACGTATCTATTGTCGTAGCCCTGGTGGCTCACCTCGTATTCCTCGGGCATTAAAGTATCTTTTCCCAAGAAGGAGTAAATGCAGAATTTATCCGAACCGACAGGCGTCATGTTATCGGGATTTCCTCGTGGAACCAGCCCGCCGTCCGTCACAAAGGCGATCTTTGCCTCTGATAATTTTTTTGACAGCGTCGGCATCGGCACCACCTGTGACGGGGAGATACATACTTCGCTGCGGTAGGATTCTCCGTGAAATTTAGCCAGCAACATGTCGATACCCCTGACAGCGGCAGGAGTTTGGTAGTCAATATCCTGGATACCGCACACTGCCGGCTGTTTCTCTCCGTTACTTCTGTGATGTGCTGGATTCCATACAATATCCGCATATTGTTTAGGCAAAGTAATTTCCTCGCAATCTGTCTAACGCCAGAACGCTTATCACTGTACCTCCGATAATAAGCCTGGCCAGTCGTTTCTCTGTCGGTCAGAAAACTAAAATAAGGATTATATAGTCTTTCTCCTCAGATCGAATTCCCATTTTGCTACAGTATACTCTGTCATTTCTGTGGGCTCAAGGGGGAAGGTCAGCCCGGTCTTGACTTTTTTCAGCTTTTCAAAATAGATCATGTAGTTCTCATGCATACCGCCTTTGACCCATTCCATGATGATGCCCACGTAGGCGTACGCTTCAAGGCGGGCCAAAATATATAATTCATCTTCGCCCAGCCTGTATCCTATCTGAGCATACACCGTAAGTATGTGTATCTTCATCAGCTCAAAGTATGATTCTACAAGCGATTCGGAGAGGGAATTTTGTCCTACGTAATGAAAGACCTCCATATAAAATTCACGATTTTCCAGCATATATTTACAAAGGCAGACAAAACCATCCAGATAGCGGTCCGGATCGGAGAAGGTATTGATGACGGGCAGGGTCTCGGAATAAAAGATCCAGTGGATCAGATCGTATTTATCACGGAAATGGTAATAAAAGGCATTCCTGCTGACCCCACATTTAGTGGTAATATCTTTGATCGTTATCTGGCTGAGTCTTTTCTGCACCATCAGTTCTCTCAAGCAGGAGCCCAGCGCAGCCTTCGTAATCTCTGTTTTTGGCATAACGTTCGAGTCCCTTCTCCCGGCGCCATTCCTCAATCGATAACAAAATTATAACATTCTGCATTATAACATTCTGTATTATAACTTTCTGCGACTTTATACCTATATACAGACATTTTTTTATTTTTGTGTGAATGCCACAGCGGCCAATTTCTTAAAAACCGCCGCCGCGGTGGTTTTCCGTTGGCGGCGGTTGAAAACGTCTGCGGTGTCTTGCCGTACCGGTTATTCTTCGATTATGGCATGCTGTCCCTCAGGAGGGGTTTTTTCGAGCATGTGAAGGGCCTGCTCGACTCTTTTTTCTCTGTAGGCTTTTTCGCTGGGCAGAGGAAGGGTTGGATCGCCAAATACATGGAGAACGCTGTTGCCGCGGAGAATACGGTTTGAGCCCATTCCTTCCGCGATCTTTGTCAGGTTTGTCACCTGGATTACCGGAATTCCGGCGCGCTGGATTTCTTTTGTGATCATGGACCCGCCACGACTGCTCGTGCCTCAGGTCGATGTCTCGATCGCGGCGTCGCACATAGCGTCTTTTAGCGCCTTGGCGATTCCTTCACCGAACTCTTTGCATTTTTCCATCGGGGTCATGACTCCCGCCGTCGAATAAAAGACGTCGTCCAGACCGCCGATCACGCCATCTTTCACCATCTTACGCAGGGCGTCGACCGGCACGAGCCGGTTGGGGTCCTGAAGTACGAAGGCGTTATTGTATCCCTGATGGCTGACCTCCCAGTCTTTCGCGTCCAGAGTTTCCATACCGTCGATCGAATAATGCTTGTATGCCTTGGAATTTGTCGGGACCTGATTGTCCGGGTTGCCGGCCGGTACCAGGCCGCCGTCGGTGACCAGCCCAATCTTGCACTGCGAAAGCGGTTTGCTGAGAGAGGGGATCGGTATCTCTTCGTGGTTGGGCATGATAACCTCGGTACGGAATGTCTTTCCGTCGTGCTTTGCCAGCAGCATATCGATACCGCGCTCCGCGGCCGGAGTGGCGTAATCAATGATGACTGCCGGTCCGCTGCCGTGGTAGTGCTCCGCTTTGCCGTCTTGTATCGCGTCGCCCGCGATCAGGCGCTTTGCGAAGCCGGCGATCTGATTTATGACCGACGTCATGTTGCGCGCGTTATTGTCGCTTTGGAGGATATAGCAGCGATTTTTGTAAAGGTCCGTTCCGGGGTTTTCCGCGTAGAGCGCCGTTACGGCGGGAATATCCAACTGTTCCGTGACCGCTGCCGTGGTGGCGCCGCAGCCCAGACCGTAACGTCCGGCGTTGAATCCGGGACCGGCGACGAAGAGGTCCGCCTTCGCGTCGCTTACTATTTTTACGATCTGCGGGAGAATTTCTTCAGTATGCTCCGCGATAGTGTTGTCGCCGCAAATAACGGTCTTAACGATCTCATAATCATCGCCGAGCGCCAGAGCAAGAGCCGCTCCCGGGCCGACGGCGCCGTCTCTTTCGGAGAGGCCTACGCTTGCGGTATCTTCGCCGCCCAGACCCGCGTAAAACTGGTTGATGTAATGAACCACTCTCTTTTTAGTCATTTTTCTGCACCTCTTGCCTGATGTCGCTGTCAGTAGTCATATAGTAATCGCCGAGCTGAGACCATATGCCCTGATAGCAGAAATTTGTCGTATGCTTAAAGGGGCCCCATGGATCTACTCCAAGCAGACAGGGGACGTTTGTTTTTTCGCCGACAAGCCGTTCGACCCGGGGATGGTCGAGATCCCAGTTCCTCCCGCTGTTGATGACGGCGTCGACCTTCGGGTCCGCGATGACCAGCATGTCTCCGGGCTGATCGTTGGAGACAGCCGAAAGGTTCAGCACAGTCGTCATGCCGAGCCGCTGGCACCAGTTGAATGTCAGCGCCGAATCAAGCTGACAGTGGCCCATACCGGATTTGTTGAGCATAACGCAGTCCGCCTGCAGCGTATCTTTGCACAGTGTGGCCGCGATCATCCCCATGGTGTCTTTTGCGTCGATTTTCATCACATTATTGGCGAAGACGACGCCGACGAATTCAAGATCCTTGCCGTGACGCTTCATAAGCTCTTTGATGTAAACTTCGTTTTGCAGATAATAGTTAGGCTCCCAGTAACGCCAGACCATTGCGCCGTCAAGGATTTCCGTGGGCTGCACCATGATCGGCAGGAAGTTAAGGGCGCTCTGTCCGTAGTAAAGAAAGTTCCACGTATCGTGCGAGGCCATGTGTGTAACCAGATAGGCGACTTTGGGGAGTTTTTTCTCTGACGGAATAGGTTCGCGCTCAAAGACTTCGCTCTCATCCGGTTTCATGTTGATCGCCAGTTTTGCGAGATGAACGTTGATTGACAGCGAGGCATGTTTCAGCGCCTCAGCGTAGCTCGCGTCCGAAACGCCCTCGCCCGGCGTCGCGTCCAGGCAGATATGGAAGTGCCTTGAGAAGTTGCTGTATTTGGCGCAGGGGCCCCCCATATCCAGGTAATATTTAATATTGCACTTCGCGTAGTAGATATCGGAGACGACGACTCCCTTAAGGGCTACGGTACGCCCCTCTCCCATCGGAGCCAGCTTGCCCCATATGCCTGGATAGGACTCTTCCGGATGGTCGGCCTTGCAGCGAGGCTGCATGACGTCGTGGATGCCGAGGATACGGCAGCTTTCGCCGGGCCTTACCAACTGGATATCGAGCGAACCGAACAGGTCGCTTGCCGCTGTTTGAAGCAGCTCCTCCTTGTTGATAGTGAGGACGCCGTCCGCCAGGGATGTTTCTCTGCCGAACCTAACGTCGTGAACATTGACATAATCAAGCTGTAGTCTCTTGCCCATATTTCACGCACTTCCCTTCGTTCCAAATTAGATGTTAAATGATGCTTATTGTTGATACGCTTGCGTGTCTGTGCTATTTTTAATAACCTGCGCGTTCCTGCGCGGGGTAGGACTTACCACCCTATGGCTCCGTCTTGTGCAAGATCTTTGTCATCCGCTCCGGCGATGGCGTTTGAAAGCGCCTCTATCATCCTATCACGATCCCGCGGCAGCATCCCTTTTACGGGGACGGAGTTTGAAACGTGTGTGCCGACAAACAGGCAGGGAGCGTGCGTTTTGGAGATCGTTTCAAGCAGCAGCCGTTCTTCCTCAAGCGCCTGCCGCGGCGTCAGCGGCCGGAAACTGCCGGAGGCGGCTTCGCCCGCAAGCGGTGTGCCCGCCATTGGAGTCAGCGTCATTACCCTGATAGATATTGGATTGACTTCGTTATACAGAGCTGCCGTATCCAACGCGTTCTGCCGCCACATTTCCTCGCCTCCAAGCCCGAGAATGGAGCTGAGTCCGTAGCTGAGCCCTACCCTGCCGAGCCGGTGGAGTGCCGCGACGATCTCCTCCGGCGTTTCGCCTTTGCGGCAGTATTCAAGAATCCGCGCGTTTCCGGATTCTACTCCGATATAGAGAGTGTCCAGTCCGTTACGCCGCAGCTCTTCCAACTGCTCATCGGTCTTCTGTGTAACGTCGTCTGCCCTGGCGTACATTGAGAACTGCGTAACGCCTGGAAGATAACGGCGGACCAGACGGAAGATATCCGTCAGATAACGGCTTTTAAAGGCCAGGACGTTGCCGCCCAGAAGAAACATCCGCGTCGCCCGCTCTCCCTGGGCAGCGAGCTCTTCCAGATTCTCGCAGAGCATCTCCGGTGAGAGAAGCTGCAGCGGCGTCTTTCCGTCGGAGTAGCGGCAGAAGGTACATCTTCCGTAGCTGCAGCCGAGGGATATTTCCAGTAACGCGCTCCCGTTTTCAAGCGGCGGACGATAAACTGTTTCTTCCAATGTTGCCATGACAAGTCCCTGCCTTTACCGTTATCCTCAGTCCGGTGTCTTTCACGCGCCGTCTGAGGCCATATATTTATTAAACGCCCTGTTCCCTGGCCTTCTTTGGGCTGGGGAGTGTGCATACGAGTCCGATGCCGATCAGCGAAACGACGCCCGCGCAGATGAAGGCGGTGGAAGTACCGACGACCTTTGCCATCAAGGAGGCTCCGATAGAGCCCAGACCAAAGCCTATCATTGTCAGTGAGAGTATCGTGCCGACATTCTTGGTACCGAATCTGTCAGCGGCGATCGGTGCGAAGCAGGCCTGCGTACCGCCGTATGAAAAGCTGAGGAGACAGAAACAGAGCACATATAGATTGCCGGTTGAGATCGTCAGCATTGCGACTCCGAGCGCCGTGATCAGGAAGCTGACGGCGAAGGCGGATTTGCGGCCAATCTTGTCGCTGACCGTGGGGATCACGAAGCGCCCTCCAACCTGACAGAGCGACGTCGCGCTTACGCCGAGTGTAGCCATCGCGGCAGTCAGCCCTCTGTCCGCGCCGTAGCTGACGAAGATCGCGCTCAGCAGCAGATAAGCCGGGACGGCGCAGAAATAAAGCCCCATCAGCGTCCAGAATTCCTTTACGTGGAAGACCTCGCCCACCTCATACTGCTTCTTCGTGGTAACGATGGCTCCCGTCCCCGTGTAATCGGACATATAGTCTTTAGGCGGATTTTTCATCGTCAGGGTGCCAAAGATCCCCACCGCGGCATATACCATCGCCACCGCCATAAAGGATTTTGAAAAACCGTAATTTCTCAGCCACTGACTCACGATGGGGCTGAATACCGTGGCTGAGAGTCCCAGCATCGCCAGCGTCAGTCCCGAGGCCAGCCCCTTTTTGTCCACAAACCACTTGGGCATCAGAGAGACGATGACATTGTAGACGATACCGTCGCCGATGCCAAAGAGACCGCCAAAGGTGATGAACATCGCCCAGAACATGTCCGAGGGAAGGATGGCGGTGAGCAGCCAGCCAAGGACCATGAGAATATAGCCGACGACAAGGGTCAGCTTGACAGTGGTTTTCTGCTGCATACGCCCGCCAACGAAGTTGCCGACGCAGAAGACGGCGATGAAAATTGTGAACGGAAGGCTCGCGCTGGGTGAATCCACGCTGAAATGTTTCATCACGTATGGCTGAAAGAGGCTGTATGTATAACATACGCCCATAATCAGCATGCAGATCATGCCGAAGAATAAAATGGCCCATCTGTTTGTATTAGTGCTGTCTTTCACAAAGAACACTCCTTAATAGAACCAGAATTTTGACTTATTGCCACATTAAGAAAACTTGAGAAAAATATAAGCAGGAAAGACGGCGTGTTTTTACCATTTACCTATCCGTGCCGTCGAAGAAGTTCCCTCCTTTCCTGTACCAGACTAATATAAAGAAACCATATGCGGTATTGACAAAGAAAGAACGATGCACAAAAAGCAGACAAATAGTCTGTTTTGCCAAGAAGTTTTTTAGAGAATATTTGTTTTTTGATGCGCGACAATGGATATAGAAACAAAATAAAAACTTCCCGGCCAGGCTGCGGGCCTATCGGGAAGTTCAGGAAAAATTTACCGGATAGCAGCGCCGGCGGGCTATACCAGCAGTCCCTTTTCCTTAAGTATGTCGATAAGGTGTTCCCTGGCGGCGCGGTCGGCCTCTTCGATGAGCTCCGGCTTGTGCGCGGCGATGTATTTTGCCGCCTTCCCCGTGTCTCCGCCGAGCGCCAGGTCGTTATAGAGCGCGCCGACCAGTCTTTCGAGCGGTTTGGGCACGGAGATATCCTTCTCCAGGCTGCGGCTGTGAAGGGAGCTCTCCAATACCTGAAAAAGGCCGGTAAGGTTGTCAGTGTCGACGGACATCTCTCCGGCGAAATTTTCCGCGTCGGAGCCGTTGTCAAAGACATCCGCCTCGGTGACGCGCCCCTCGTCTATTCTCGTTACGACCCATACGCGCCTGCGCGGGCTTTCGTTCATAAAAATCCCTCCCTGTCCTTTGCTTACCTCTACTATAGGAAAAATCAAATATGGCCGGAGGGTAAAAATAACGATAAACGGCGGCGGTTTAGGCCGGTTTCGGCAGCCGTCCGCTTTGACTTTTATGTGTGATTAATTTATAATCATGATTATAATAAGAAAAAGAATCCTGCTGCTGTCTTAAGAAAAGGAGGGTACGCGGTTGGATATTCAAACGCTGAGCATAAAAAAGAGACGAGTCATGACCTATTTCATCGAAGCGGCGCGGCAGCTGATGTCCTCCGAGGGCATACAGGCGCTTTCGATAAGGGGAATTGCGGAGATCGCGGGTTACAACAGCGCGACGCTCTACAATTATTTCGAGGATCTGCAGCATCTGACGCTTTTTGCCTCGATGTCTTATCTGCGGGACTACGTCTCCGCGCTGAGCGGCAATTTGAAGCCGCCGATGAGCTCGCTCGAGCGTTACCGTCTCATTTACGAGACCTTCGACCACTTCGCCTTCCGCTCTCCGGAGATATTTTACAATATGTTTTTTGGACGCCAGCGCTCGAAACTTCCCGAGGTGACGGTGCAGTATTACACGCTCTTTCCCGACGAGCTGAAGGAGCACTCGCCCGCGGTCCGCAAAATGCTGCTGCAGGGAGATATGTACCTGCGGGACAAGCCGATCGTGGAGGAGCTGGTGAGGGACGGCTTTGTAAAGCCGGAGAATGCCGCGTATCTCGCCGCCATAGTGCCGCGGCTCAACCAGACCTATCTCCATGAGCTGGCTAACGGCGAATGTATCGACCCGGAGGAGCAGCACAGACGCTTCATCGCCGCCTTCGATTACCTGCTTGAAACGGCAAAATAAAACGAAAGAGGGGGTACGTCATGCTTTCTGATAAGACGAAGTCACTTGAGGAATGGGCAGTTTACCACTTCACGAAGCTTTGCGGCATTCCGCACGGCAGTTTCAACGAAAAAGGGATCAGCAATTATCTCTGCGAATGGGCGCGCGGGCTTGGGCTGCGGGCCGTTCAGGACGAACATCTTAACGTCGTGGTCTACAAAGAGGCCTCGCCCGGTAAGGAGAGGGCTGGGGCCGTGCTGCTCCAGGCCCACATCGACATGGTCTGCGAAAAGGCCCCCGATTATCAGCATGATTTTAGAAAGGACCCCATTCCCTATCAGATAGAGGGCGACATCATCTCCACCGGCGGTAAGACGACGCTCGGCGCCGATGACGGCATCGGCGTGGCCCTGATAATGGCTGTTCTTGAGTCGGAGGGGCTGGCGCATCCGCGCCTTGAAGCGGCCTTCACGACGGCGGAGGAGGAGGATCTGAGCGGCGCGCTTTCGATCGACGGCGCTCTTTTCACCGCGCGCCGGATGATAAACATTGACCATGTGGCCGACAACGAAGTTGTGCTGGGGAGCTGCGGCGGGATGGCCGCCGAGATCGCGCTGCCGGTCGAAAGGGTGCCGCTGCCCGGCGGATATATATGCCGTTCGGTGGCGCTTTCAGGACTGCCGGGAGGACATTCAGGCGAAAATATCCACTGCGGCAACGGCAACGCCATCGTTCTGATTGGCCGTATCCTTCGGCGCTGCGAGCCGCTGGGCGCGCTGATCGCCGACATCTCCGGCGGCAGCTTCCGTACCGCGATACCGCGCGAGGCCTCCGTTACAGTCGCCGTCCCTCGGGAAAATTGCGCGGCCTTCGATTTGATGCTCGAGGAGATCGGCAGGGAGTTTAAGGAGGAATATTTGGCGGCCGCGCCGGAGCTGCGGCTCTCCGCCGCGGAGGCCGCGGCCTCGCAGGTTCTCTCCGCCGCAAGCACGAAGCGGCTTATCCATGCGCTCTGCCTCTCACCGGACGGCATATCGGCGATGAGCGACAGGATGGCGCATATCGTCGAAAGCTCGGACAATCTCGGCGAACTGCATCTTGAGGAAGATGTTTGCCGGATCATCTATGAGATACGCTCCACATACCCCTCTACGGCTTCGTTCATCGCGGACAAGATTGCCCTGATTGGCGAACTGCTGGGCGGCGAATTCCGCACCTTTGGCCGCTATCCGGGCTGGAGTTATGATCCCGGCTCAAAGATGAAGGAAATATCCAACCGTGTCTACGTGGAGGAGTTCGGAGAGGAACAGAAAAACGTCGTGCTGCACGCGGGACTCGAATGCGGCTGTTTCTACGACGCGATACCCGGTCTCGACGCGATCTCCGTCGGCCCTAATACGTGGAGCCTCCACTCACCCTCCGAGCATATGAGCATTTCGTCGGTCGGGAAGATGGCGGGGTTTCTTGCCAAACTTCTCGAAGAGCTAGCCTTGGATAATTAGAAGATAAGAGAAACGATAAAAAATCTAAAAACAGCCGAAGCCCCGCTATCCTATAGAGAACGGGGCTCAGGCTGTTTTCTTTCTCCTTGCAGCGCAAAAAAGGCTGGACATTTTCGTCCGGCCGGAGATATTTTTAGAATGGGCCGAAGCCGGTCATAACCGCGATAATCAGAGAGGCGAAGGCGATGAGGCACCAGATGCCGAATAGGGGCAGCAGCCACTTGACCCATTTCCCGTAAGGGATCTTGGCCATCGCGAGCGCCGCGATGACTTCGCCGCTGGTCGGCGCAAGCACGTTCGTAAAGGAGTCGCCCATCTGGAAGGCCAGCACCGCGGTCTGGCGTGTGACGCCGATGACGTCGGCCAGCGGGGCCATGATCGGCATCGTGATCGCCGCCTGTCCCGAACCGGAGGGGACGAGGACGTTGAAGACGTCCTGAACGACGAACATCGCGCAGGCGCTTATCGCCGGCGGAAGGCCGTTGAGCAGCCGCGACAGGGAATGGATTATCGTATCCATGATCGAGGCGTTCTCCGTGATGATGATGACCGCGTTGCAAAGGCCGATGACCATGCAGGCGAAGAGCATATTGTCGCAGCCTTTGAGGAACGAATCGGCGATCTCGCCGGGTCTCAGCCCGCCGACGACACCGGCGACGATGCCGACGATTACGAAGAGCGCGGCCAGCTCGTCAATGTAGAAGCCGAGCTTGAGTACGCCGTAGACGAGCACCGCGATGGCGGCGACGAATGTCAGCAGCACGAGCTTGTGGCGCGTCGTCATCCCCTGGCTCTGGGCCTCGGCGATAGTGGCGTGGGTATGGCTGTTATATTCGAGGTCTATCTCATGAACGGCGCTGAGTTCGGGGTTCTTCTTGATCTTGCGCGCGTAAAGCACGACATAGATGATGCTTGCAGTTATCAGCGCGATAAAGACCCCGGCGCGGAAGACGATGCCGGAGAACATCGGCAGCCCCGATATCCCCTGCGCGACGCCGACGGTGAATGGATTCGTCATCGCCCCCGCGTAGCCTGAAGCCGCGGCGCAGAAGACGACGCCGATCGCCGTCAGCGAGTCAAAGCCCATCGCGACGCAGACCGCGACCATCAAAGGCACAAAGACCAGATATTCTTCAAAATTGCCGGCAAAGGCCGAGCCGCAGCCGAAGATCACCATACAGACCGGGATGACGACGAGCTCGCGCCCTCCCATCTTCTTGACGACGGAGGCGAGGCAGGCGTTCATCGCGCCGGTCGCCTCGATAACTCCGAAGGCGCCGCCGACGAGGAAGAGGAAGAAGATGATATAGGCGGCCCTCTGCATGCCAAGCGTTATCGACATGAAGAATTCAAAAAATCCTACGGGATGCTGGGCGATATACTTGAAGCTCTGCGGGTTGACGACCTCTCTCTCCGTCGTCGGGTCCAAAACGCGTTCATATACTCCGGCGGGGACGACATATGTCGCGATTGCCGCGATCACGAGGATGATGGCAAGTAAGACGATGGGGTTCAATGCTTTCAGCTTAGATTTTTTCTCTGCGGTATTTTCCACGGTGTAACCTCCCTTTAAGTATATTCCAAATTAAAATATAAAGCTTATACCTGCTCTGCCGGTCTCTCCCCTCCTATTAATAAACTTTGAAAGCGCGCTGAAATTTCTCTAAGTAAAATTGCTGACGATATCTTAATCAAGATTATAAAATAATCGTGTTTGGATGTCAATTTAGAATAATAAGATAAGTATTTTGTTTTTAATATCGGCATATTATGGCTGACCGCTTGGGCGTAAGCGCTTAACGGCGGCAGCTGCCTCCTGAGGTTCGGGATAGTGTTTTATTATTGCTCCTTGACAAAGCGGCGGCCGCGCCGTTAGAATGTTTGAAACTCTATTTTATCGGGAGGGCTTTGCGTGAGAAACTTTTCATATATGCAGATGTGCATGATGATGTGCGATAGCGGCAGAGCCACTCTGAGACAGTAGACGAAAATTTTCGTAATCTGTTCAGCAGGCTCTGCTTTTTTAAGCAGAGCCTTTTTTATTACACTAAGGGGGATATTTTGATGGATGATAATAAAAAACGCGGTTTTATGACTAAGGCGCTCCACTCGGGCTGGAGCTGCGATTCGGCGACGGGAGCGGCGGGGCTGCCGATCTATGCCTCCTCTGCCTTCCAGTTCCACGACAGCGCCCATGCCGCGGGGCTCTTCAACCTTGAAGAGGATGGTTTTATCTACTCGCGGCTGGCCAATCCGACCGTTCAGGCCTTTGAAGCGGGGCTGAACGCCCTCGAGGGCGGTGTGGGGACGCTGGCCACCTCCTCGGGGCAGGCGGCCTTCGCCCATCTTATCACGGCGCTCTGCTCATCCGGCACGAATCTGGTCGTCTCGCGCAAGGTCTACGGCGGAACGCTGACGCTGCTGCAGAATATCTTCTCGCGCTTCGGCGTGGAGACGATCCTCGTCGACAGCGACCACCCCTGCCAGGTGGAACAGGCGGTCAATGACGAGACGCGCGGCATCATCACCGAGATCATCGGCAACCCGATGATGAATGTCGCGCCGCTGGAGGCGCTTTCGCGCATCGCGCGCCGTCAGGGAGTGCCGCTCATCATCGACAACACCTTCGCGACGCCCGCGCTCTGCCGTCCCATCGAATGGGGAGCGCACGTAGTAGTCTATTCGACGACGAAATATATCTCGGGCAACGGCAACCTCATCGGCGGCGCCGTCGTCGACGGAGGCAACTTTGACTGGGCCGCCTATCCCGACAAATTCCCCGAACTTGCGAAGCCAGACAGGGCATATCATGACATCGTATTTACCGAGCGTTTCGGCAAGGCGGCGCTTGCCGCGAAGCTCCACGCCGCGATCCTGCGCGACCTTGGCGGCTGTCCCTCGGCCTTTGACGCCTATCTGCTGCACCTCTCGCTCGGCACGCTCGGCCTGCGCATGGAGCGTCACAGCGCGAACGGCCTTGCGGTGGCGCGTTTCCTCGAGGATCATCCGATGGTTGAGTGGGTCAGCTATCCGGGGCTTGCCAGCCACCCGCAGAACGACATGGTGAAGGTCTACCTCAAAGACGGCTGCGGCGGCATGATCGCCTTCGGCGTCAAGGGGGGCGTGGAGGCGGGGCGCAAGCTCGTCGACAGCCTCTCTCTCATCGGCCACATGGCGAACCTCGGCGAGTCGCGCACGCTGATAATCCATCCCGCCAGTACGACTCACAGCCAGCTGACGACGGCCCAGCGCGCGGCGGCTGGACTCTCGGACGGCCTGCTGCGCCTCTCGGTCGGCATAGAAAATGTGGAAGACATTATCGCGGACCTTGAAAAGGGTCTTGAGGCGGCGGGAAAATAACGATGAAAGAGGAGACAGGCTCCGTCGCGCTGCAAAATATAACGCTGCCCTCCGGCGCCTTCTTTGAGAGGCTGGAGCAGGTATACAGCCGCTACGGCGAAGCGGATGCGGACGGCGCGAACGTCATTCTCGTCTGTCACGCTCTGACCGGCAGCCACCGGCTCGCGGGCGAGAGACGCCCCGGCGAGCCGGAGCCCTGGTGGGGCGCCGTCGTCGGCGACGGCAAGGCGCTGGATACGCGCAAATACTGCGTCATTTGTTTCAATAACCTCGCAAGCCCCTACGGCAGCACCTCGCCGCTCTTTGAAAATCCCGCGGACGGCAGACGCTGGGCGATGAGATTTCCTATCCTCTCGCCGCGCGACACGGCCTTCGCGCAGAGGGAGGCGCTGCGCGCGCTGGGGATAGAGCGGCTGTACGCCGTCATCGGCGGCTCGCTCGGCGGCATGATCGGCCTGGAATACGCCGTCTCCTTCCCCGAAGATGTGCCGCGCTGCGCGCTGATCGCCGCGCCCGACCGCCTCTATCCGCAGGCGATCGCCTTCAACGCCGTGCAGCGGCAGAGCATCAAAAGCGATCCCCTCTGGGCGGACGGCGACTACGAGGGCGCGGGGCCGGTGAACGGCCTCGCGGCGGCGCGGATGCTCGCAATGATAACCTACAAGAGCGAGCAGTCCTTTTCCCACCGCTACATGCGCGAAATGGCGCAGGGCTCCACGCGCGACTGGGACGGACAGTTCCAGGTCGAAAGCTACCTCCATTACCACGGCGAAGAGATCGTCAAGCGTTTCGACGCCAACTGTTATCTTTATTTGACGAAGATGATGGATCTGCATGATATCGGCGCGGGGCGCGGCGGCCTCGACGAGGGCTGGAAACGTTTCGCGGGGCACAGACTGCTCGGCCTCGGTATATTGAGCGACATGCTGTTTCCCAACTGGCAGGTGGAGGAGGCGGTGCGCGCCGCCGCGAAAAACGGCGTCGCCGCCTATTATGAGGAGATAGAGAGCGAAAATGGCCACGACGCCTTCCTGATCGACTTTGACCAGGTCGACGACTATCTGCGGTCGTTTTTACAATAGAGAGACAGTCAAAAATAAACGGAGGGGCCGCGGTTCACATCGCGGCCCCTCCGTTGTTATGTAAAAGTTAGAAATACAGGTCCTGCGCGCCCTCTTCGAGCTGATGCAGGCGCTCCTTCGTCAGCGTCTTTATCTTATCGCTTGGTATTTTTTCGACCTCTCCGGCGATGACCTTTTCGCCGAGCTCCTTCAAATGGTCGGAGCCGTATCCGATCAGATACTCCTTGAAGGTGAGCAGGGCGTTTGGCTGGCAGATGTTGCGGATCTGTCCCGACTTCGCGAGAGACATGAAGCGGTCGCCGGTGCGCCCCTGGCGGTAGCAGGCCGTGCAGTAGCTGGGGATATAGCCGTCCTCGCAGAGCCAGGTCAGCACCTCGTCCGGGGTGCGTTCATCGGAGACCTTGAACTGCGCCGTGTCCGGCTGTTCCGGCTGACCGATCTCCTTGTGATAGCCGCCGATGCCGGTGCACGAGCCGGCGCTCACCTGGGAGATGCCGAGGTCGAGCGCTATGCGCCGCGTCTCCGGCGTCTCGCGTGTCGAGAGGATCATCCCCGTGTAGGGGGTGGCGACGCGGATGACGGCGATGATGCGCAGGAACTGTTCGTCGGTGGGAAGATAGGGGAACTTCTCCATATCGACGCCCTCGGCCTCGCGCATGCGCGGCACGGAAATCGTATGCGGCCCGACGCCGCACATCTTTTCCAGCGACTCCGCGTAGAGCAGCTGGGCGACCGTCTCATATTTATAATCGTAAAGCCCGTAGAGCACGCCCGTGCCGACGTCATCGATGCCGCCCTCCTGCGCGCGGTGCAGTGCCGTCGTATGCCAGTCGTAGTTGCTCTTCGGCCCCTTCGGGTGCATCTTCGCGTAGGTGGGACGGTGGAAGGTCTCCTGGAAGAGGATGAAGGTCCCGATATCCGCGGCCTTCAGCCGCCGGTATTCCTCGACGGTGGTCGCCGCGATGTTGACGTTGATGCGGCGTATCGAATCGCCGCGGCTGTTCTTATAGGCGTAGACGCGTTTCATACACTCAATGATGTAGTCGAGGGGGATATTTACGGGGTCCTCTCCGGCCTCCATCGCGATACGCTTGTGGCCGAGGGCGAGGATCGCGTCGGCCTCCTGATCGATCTCCTCCATCGTCAGCTTCTTGCGGCACATCGCGTTATTACCGGCGTGGAAGCCGCAGTAAACGCAGCCGTTGATACAGTGGTTAGCAACATAGAGCGGCGCGAAGAGCACGATGCGTCTGCCGTAGATGCGCTCCTTGATCTCCTTCGCAAGCGCGTAAAGCTCATGTTCCAGCTGCGGGTCGTCGATCTCCAGCAGCACCGCCGCCTCACGGTGGGTGAGGCCGTTGCAGGAGCGCGCCTTGTCGAGAATGGCGCGTACCGCGCCCGCATCCTTTGCGGTTTCTTTTGCCTCCGCAAGCGAACTTAATATCTCAGCGTCGTCAATGAAAGATGAATCCTGAAACTCCGTTTTGCTGTACATATTCGATCATCCTTTCTCTCCGCGCAGATCGTTCCGCCGCGGACAGTAATGTGATTTGATGTGTGCCCCTCCTTACGGAAAAAACCGCAGAGACGGGATATTACCTGAATTTATTCTATTTTAACAGCAAGTGACGGGGATAACAAGGTGTGAAACAGATAGATTGTTATTTTGTGTCGGATCATTAAACATATGTTAATATCTTGACTTAAAAATCTTCTTCATGACTTCCAATGGTGACTTTTATAT
>NZ_JAJBUX010000013.1 GCF_020860125.1 Cloacibacillus sp.
GGCCGACACCTCTGATGTAACTACCAGCCGAATCGCACGAAATCAAAGATTTCGGTTCTCTGGCCGCCTCGGAGAGGGAGGCTACAAGAGCGAAGTCAAAAGCAAAATCGCCGTTTATCGTTTTGTTTCTGACTATTATTGACGTGTTTGTCACTTCTATTTTTACGCGGCAATTTACCGCGCCGCCCGGTGATGTTATAATCTTACCAAATAATAAAAAAAGGAGGCTGCGGCTGATGATAAATTCCGTACTCCCATACTGGGACCAAAACATTGACCTTGACATCGCGCCGTGGGTTCCTTATGGCAAAGATTATTCGCCGGTGACGGTGAACAGGCTCTACGATCCTCTCCTTGGCAGCCTCGCGGGGCTTGCGCTCGAGATGAAGAGCGAATTCCTCTATCTGCGCAGCTTTCAGAGCGGAAATGTGGGAACGATGGCGCGCCAGAATATGATCGATCCGGGGCGCAACGGCGGGCTGGAGCTCGGCTTCACGATGGTGTTCTCTTACTCCGAGATGCTCGAGCATTCGGTGCTGCCGCTGCTTCACCAATATCCCGGGCTGATGGCAGGGCTCACGCTCTGCGATATCTGGAGCGATAATGTCCTTGTGGACGAATGCAAGGTGCTTCTGCTCGTCAATGAAGATCCATTCTTCAACGAGGCGGCTTTCATGGAGTCTCTCTATAAGTCGTTTCAGGCCCTGTCAGGGCGCGAGAGCTCAAACCTCTCGTTCTTCGCGGAGAAGTTTGGCTACCGCCGCTTTTCTATAAGCTATGAGACGGACAATCTCACGCAGATGCGGATAACGCAGGCCCTCTTCGACATCGAGCTCGACGCGACGAAGGACGTCCTCGGGCCTGTGCCTGAGCTGAAGATACCGCTGCTGCCGTCGATCGGATAGGAGCGCCGGAGAAAAGGCAAGATAAAAAATCTGGGAGCCGTAAAAAATGGCTCCCAGATTTTTTGTTACGGTTTTACCGCGGTGATGAGAGCGCTCGCGGAGACGCCCTCAATATCTTTCATCTCCGCCTCGGTGAGATCCATGACGCTGCTCTTTACGACCTCCATGTTTATCTCATGCGGTTTGGTCACTGTCACGCGGACCTGTGTGAAGCCCGCCTTTTTGAGCTTTTCTCCGTACTCTTCCGCCGGAAGAGCGCCAGCCACTCATCCGGACCAGGCGGCGGGGCTCTCTTTGAGCTTCTCCGGCACCCTTTTCAGCAGCACGACGTCCGAGACGCAGAAACGGCCGCCGCGCGTGAGGACGCGGAAGGCTTCGCGGAAGACCCTGTCTTTGTCGGGTGAGAGGTTTATCACGCAGTTTGAGAGCAGCACGTCGACGCCGCCGTCGTGAAGGGGGATATCTTCGATGTAGCCGCGCAGCAGCGTTATATTTTTCAGGCCGAGCCGGTCGATGTTCTTTCTCGCTTTATCGAGCATCGCCTGCGTCATGTCGAGGCCGTAGACATGCCCCGCCGCGCCTACGCGCCTTCCCGCCAGAAGAAGGTCCAGCCCCGCGCCGCTGCCGAGATCAAGCACCCGCTCGCCCGGCTTGAGCAGCGCCGCCTCGATGGGATTGCCGCAGCCGAAACTCTGCACCGGCAGCTCCCGCAGCAGCTCTTCATCGTAGTTGCCCGCGCTCATATCGCTCAGTTCCACGCCGCGCGGAGCTGATTCCACCGCCTCCGTGTAGGCCTGTTTTACCGATTCCCTTATATCCGGCATCCTCGCACACCAATCCTTTTATCACCATATTGTATTGACGGATGTCAATGTGACTATATTATAACAATATATTCAAAAGAATCAATGTGTCGATTTGTAAGAAGCGCAAAAAAGCCGCCCCTTTTGTTGCCGGGGCGGCGTGCTGCAATATTCTGCCGCGAAGGTGATCAGTTATTTTCCGCGAGCACCTTGAGCAGCTTGGTTTCGTCGATGTTTCCGCCCGAGATGACGATGCCGGTCTTACGTCCCCTGACGGGGGCCTTTCCGGCAAGCAGCGCCGCGATCCCCACGGCCCCCGCTCCCTCTATGACCATATGCTGTTCGCGGTGCATAAAGGCGATCGCGGAGGCGAGCTCCGCCTCGGTGACCTCCAGTATCCCCTTGACGCGGAGCTTGGCGAGCGAGAGGAGGCTCTGGGGGATGCCGCCGGCGAGGCCGTCTGCGAGGGTCTCGCCATATTCGACCTCTTTCACGCGCCCCTCTTCCCAGGAGACCACCCAGGGATTTGAGGTGTCGGTCTGGACGCCCCAGATCTCGACGTCGGGATTCAGCGCCTTCGCGGCGATGGCGACGCCGTTCATCAGCCCGCCGCCGCCCGCGGGCACCAACAGCAGTTCGATATCCGGTTCGTCGGTGAACATTTCAAAGCCCGCCGTCCCCTGTCCCGCGACGACCGCCGCGTCCTCGAAAGAGGAGACGTAGGTGACGCCGTGCGCCGCCGCGTATTCGTGCGCCGTCTTCTCGGTGAAATCATAATCGCCGTCGGCGACGACAAGTTCCACGAAGTCTCCGCCGCGCCAGCGGATCGCCTCTTTTTTCGTCTCCGGGCAGGCGTTGGGGACGAATATTTTTGTCTTTATCCGTAGCTCCCGCGCGGCCATCGCCACCCCCTGTCCGTGGTTGCCGCTCGAGCAGGTCACCACGCCGAGCGCCCGCTCTTCCGGGGTGAGGGAGTTCATCTTGTAGAGCGCGCCGCGCAGCTTGAAGGAGCCGCAGAGCTGCTGGTTTTCAAGTTTGAGATAGACGGGGGCTCCGGCCTTCACGCTCAGAGCGTGCGAGTATTCGGTGGGGGTGTGGCGCACGCGCCCCCGGAGGAATTTGTATGCCTTTACCACGTCTGTGATGCCGGGGTTTATCGGAAGAGTGCTCATCATGGTGCCTCCTTAAATAAATTAATATATAATGCTGTAATATTAACACAGAGTGGATAGTTTTATCCAAGGATGTATAATCCGCCGCTGTGATTTGGTAATTTTTCACCGGGAGGTATGTTTGATGCCGTTGGAGCAGAAAGAGATAAGATACCCGCTTTTAAGGGTGAAACTTGACGGGATCAGGGAAAACGCCAGCCGTCTCGTAGATGAGTGCGCCCGGCACGGCGTCGGCATCTGGGGTGTCTCGAAGGGCGTCTCGGCCCTTCCCGAGGTTGCGCGCGCCTTTGAGGCCGCGGGAATAAAGGTGATCGCCGACAGCCGCCTCGACAACATCCGCAGGATGCGCGAGGCGGGGGTGGCGCTTGAATACGCCCTGATCCGCATACCGATGCGCTCCGAGCTGGAGGAGCTTGTCAGCCTCTGCGATTATACGCTCATCTCCGACATGGGGACGCTTAAGGCGCTCTCTGAGATCTGCGAGAGAAGGGGGCGGGAGGTGAAGTGCGTCGTCATGTTTGATATGGGCGACCTGCGCGAGGGCTTCTGGTTTGGAGATGCGGCGCGCACGGCGGCGGAACTGGCGAAATTCACCGGCAGGATGAAGATCGCCGGCGTCGGCGCCAACTTTTCCTGCGCGAGCGGCGTGCTGCCCTCCGCCAAAAATCTCGCGGAGCTTGCCGCCTGCGGCGCGGCGATGGAGTCCGCGCTGGGTCGTCCGCTCTCCGTCTATTCCGGCGGCGGCACCTGTTCTTTTGTGATGATGCGGCGCGGCATGCTGCCAAAGGCCATCAACAATCTGCGGCTTGGCGAGGCGCTGCTGCTTGGCCGCGATACCTCTTTCGGCATGGTCCTTGATGGGCTTTCGCAGGATACTATGGAGATAGAGGCTGAACTCGTCGAGGTGCGGAGGAAGCCTACCCTGCCGGTGGGCGAGATCGGACACGACGCCTTCGGCAACATTCCGCATTTTGAGGATAGGGGCGAACGCCGCCGCGGCATCCTCGCGATCGGCAAGCAGGATGTCTATATATCGGGGCTTACGCCGCTCGACGAGGGCGTGCGTATCATTACGGCCTCCAGCGACCATATGCTCGTCGATATAGAGGAGCGCCCAGACCTTTTGGTCGGCGATATCCTCACCTTCCGCCCCGACTACACGGCGATGCTCTCCGCCTCGACGTCGCCTTACGTGACAAAGGTTTTTGAATAGAGGAAAAATTCTATCATAAAAGTATTTTTGTCATATTAATATATTTTATGATGCTAAAGGACCGTGTTTGGTGTAAAATTAAATGATCAAACCCGGTTCTTTTTTTATTTATGATGTATCACCATTGCTGAAGGGGAGATCCTTATGTCCACAGGTAATAAGAGAGATGGTTTCAGTTCAACTTTGGCGGCGCTGATGGTCGCCCTCGGCTCCGCCGTCGGACTCGGCAATATCTGGAAGTTTCCGTATATGACCGGTACGGGCGGCGGCGGGGCCTTTCTGGTGATCTACCTCTTTTTTGTCTTTTGTATTGCCGTCCCGACCATGATCAGTGAATTCGTCATCGGACGACGCTCGCGCCTGAATGTGGTGGGCGCCTTCCGCAGGCTCACGGGAAACCCGCGTACCCCCTGGTCGGGCATCGGCTTTCTCGGCGCGGCATCTTCCTATTTAATTATGTTTTTCTATAGCTGCGTCGCCGGCTGGGTCTACTGCTATACATACAAGGCGGCGACGGGGGCCTTCGCCGATATCACGAAGGAGGGGGCCGAGGCCCTCTTCGCTTTGACGATCGGCGCGGGCGGCGCGAAGGCCTCTTTTTTCTCCTCGACGGTGCTTGCGCCGATATTCTGGCAGGTTTTCGTACTCGCCGTGGTGGGGACGATAATCTCCCTCGGCGTTGCGAAGGGGATCGAGAGGGCCATCAAGGTGATGATGCCGGCGCTCTTTTTCTTGCTGATAGTCTGCGTCATCCGTGCCCTGACGCTGCCGGGGGCCGCCGACGGCCTCTATTTTCTATTCCACGTAGACTTTAAGCAGGTGACGTCGGGTGTCGTTCTCGCGGCGATGGGGCTGGCCTTCTTCAAGCTCTCCCTTGGTATGGGGACGATGATCACCTACGGTTCATACTTCACTGACGACGCCGACCTCTCCCTCTCACCGCTCAAAATAGCGGTCGCCGATATCTGCGTCTCGATGCTCGCGGGGCTTGCGATCTTTCCGACGGTCTTCTCCTTCGGCGTGGAACCGGGAGCGGGACCGGGGCTGCTCTTCATAACCATTCCGCTGGTATTCTCACAGATGCCCTTTGGGCAGGTGCTGCTTTTCGCCTTCTTCCTGCTGACGGCCTTCGCGGCGAACGGCGCGATGCTTTCGCTTGTCGAGGTGCCTACGATCTGGATGGCGGAGGAGTTCAATATATCGCGCAGGAGGTCCGCGCTTATCAACTGCGTAATAATCGGTGCGGTCGGCATACTCGCCGCCTGCTCCGCGGACGGCACTGGGTACTTGGGCGCGGCCACCCTCTTCGGCAAGGGGTTCTTTGATCTGTTCGACTATCTCTCGTCAAATGTGACGATGCCGATCAGCGGCCTCTGTATCGCGATATTTACCGGCTATGTGATGAAGCGGGCCGACCTCTTCGACGAACTCAGCAACCACGGCATGCTCCGTAACGACGGACGAACCGCCTTTATCCGCGTGCTGCTGCGCTATGTGACGCCGGTGCTTATTTTGGTGATCTTCCTCAACGCGCTGGGGGTAATAAAACTGTAGGGT
This sequence comes from Cloacibacillus sp., assembly GCF_020860125.1. Classification (NCBI taxonomy): domain Bacteria; kingdom Thermotogati; phylum Synergistota; class Synergistia; order Synergistales; family Synergistaceae; genus Cloacibacillus; species Cloacibacillus sp. The sequence continues at coordinate 5,651 of NZ_JAJBUX010000013.1, forward strand.
AGCGGCCGCCTGACGCTACCTCTTTGATACAGGGAAAATCGTTATTGTTTCGGAGGTTCCGGGCTGTTTTTCGGAGCCTCTTTTTGATCCGGCTCCGCGTGGGATGCCGGCGTATAATCAGGCATCTCGCCGCCCTCTTCGTCTTTTTTCTGGGCGATGCGCGCCTCCACCTCGAGGCCGTCCGTCATGAGGCCGGCGAATTTTGTACGCACCCATTTTACGAAGGGCAGGTTGTGCCAGCGGACGTCGACATCCTCCGCGGCGTTGAAGGCTTCGATCTTTTCTTTGATGCCGGCGGCGTCGATCTTCTGGTGGTGTTTGAGGCTTTTGAGAACGAGACAGAGCTCCTCGACCTCGTCCTCCGAGAGCAGCGAGAAGCGGCGTATCTGGCGTTCGACGGCGGCCAGGTGCGGGTTGCGCTGTTTGGGCCCAGAGTTGTTCATAATGCGTCCGGCGAGGATACTCGTGAAGGAGCTTATACAGGCGACGCCGATGACCATCAGGAAAACGGAGACGACGCGGCCCGCTTCGGTGTGCGGCACGATGTCGCCGTAGCCGGTGGTGCTGACCGTCACGAAGGAGAACCAGATCGCGTCGCCGTAGCTGATATGTTCAAAGTTTGAGAAGAGCAGCGCCGCGACGACGATCGAGACCATTGTGACGCCGCCGGTATAGTGGAGCAGATTCGTCTTAAAGAAGCGGCTCTGCGTCGTATAGGCGCGCCCGAGGTAGGCGAGGAATTTAATGAAGAAGACAATCTGTATCAGCAGCGACGAGGTGTCCTCCAGTTTCAGCAGTTCAAAGGCGTAGTTGAGCATTATAAGGGGAAATATCGGCAGCACCGCCACAAACTCGGAGATGTGCGCGGCGATAAAATCACGGAAACTTTTGGCGAAGCAGAGGCGGACGCAGAAATCGGCGGCGAAGATAGTCCAGATGAGGTGGTCGGCGACAAATATGAAGATTGGCTGTTTTTCCGGGTGGAAGTAGGCCGCTCCCAGCGCCACGAGGGTAAAGAGCGAAAAGAGCGCCAGCACCGGTAGCATAACTTCATAGATGAATAAGAGCTGTTTTTTTCTCTGCGGTTTCAATTTCTCCGCCTCCTCTCCGTCTCTATTATAAAAAAAGGGCCGCGGTCCGTCATCCGCAAGGATGTCGGCCTCCGCGGCGCGGTCTTTTTATTTACTGAGGATGCTGCGCGCGGCCCAGAGTCCGCTGGCCGAGGCCTGGATGACGCCTCTGGTGACTCCCGCGCCGTCTCCGGCGGCATAGAGCCCCTTTATCGAGGTCTGAAGCCCTTTGTCGAGCGCGACCTTGAGGCTGTAGAATTTGACCTCCACGCCGTAGAGCAGCGTGTGGCTGCCGTTGATGCCTGGGATGATGTGGTCGAGCGCCGAGAGCATCTCGGTGATGCCGACGAGATGGCGGTAGGGCAGCACGCAGGCGAGGTCTCCCGGCTCGGCGCTTGTCAGCGTCGGCGTGACGAGGCCGCGCGCGATGCGCTCGTGCGTCGAGCGGCGTCCCTTGCGGAGGTCTCCGAGGCGCTGCACGATGATGCCGCCGCCGAGCATGTTGGCGAGGCGCGCGATGTGGCTGCCGTAGCCGATGGGGTCTTTGAAGGGCTTGGTGAACTTAGTCGATACGAGGATCGCGAAGTTGGTGTTGCCCGTCTTTTTATCGTTCTCGCGGTTCGAGTGTCCGTTGACGGTGAGGATGTTGTGGTGGCTCTGGAACTCCGTTGTCACCTCTCCGTGCGGGCACATGCAGAAGGTGCGCACGCGGTCGTCGAAGGTCGGCGTGTCGAGGATCGCCTTGATTTCATAGAACTGGTCGGTGATGTCCTCTGCCCAGGCGGCGGGGATCTCCACGCGCACGCCGATATCCACCGGCAGAGATTCTATTTCAAGGCCGAGCGCGTGGACGGTGCGCTCCATCCAGGCCGCGCCCTCGCGTCCGGGGGCGAGCAGCACACAGTCGGAGATGAGTTCTTTGCCGTTCTCAAGCGCCACGCCGGCGACGGAGCCGTCTGCTTTGAGCAGCACGCGGTCGACGGGCGTGCCCGTCATCACGTCGCAGTTGTCTTTCATGGTTTCGTACATCGCGCCGAGGATATATTTGGAGCGGTCTGTCCCCATGTGGCGGATTGTCGCGGGAATGATGTCAAGCCCTGCCTGCAGGGCGCGCGCGATCACCCGTTTCGCAAGTTCGCCGCTCGGCTCGAAGAGCGTTTTGCTGGCGCCGTGGCGGAGATACATTTCGTCGGCCTCGTCGATCAGCGAGAGCAGTTTTTCACGGCCGCAGTATTCTTCGAGGTTCCCGCCGAATTCGGGCGTAAGGGTGAGCTTTCCGTCGCTGAAGGCTCCGGCCCCGCCCCAGCCGCAGACGACGTTGCAGGGGCGGCACTGGACGCACTCCGGGCTGCCGAGCTTCATGGGGCATTTTCTGCTCTCAATGGAGCGGCCCTTGTCGATGACGACGACCTTTTTCCCATTATTGGCAAGCTCCATCGCGGCAAAAAGCCCCGCTGGGCCGGCACCCACTATTATCGCGTCGTAACTTTTTGTCATATCGATTCCTCCATAAAACGTAAACACTTCCGGGTAACTTTGGCATTATACCTGAAATTGCCTGCCGGGGAAATGAGTAAAAAACGGCAGCTGCGGATGGAAGGGCAACAGCGGATTTTTTTACTACCTAAGTTTATACATAAATTGAAAAATTTGTGCAAATGCCGCTGTACTATGTAAAAAAATATGCAATAATATTTTATTAGTGATATGATAAACACAAACGCATAAAAAAGCGGTTGATTCAGGAGGAAATATAAATGGTGGTCAGGACACAGGATGAAAATTTCAACGCCGAGTCTCTTCCGGCGATAGGTATTATTTTGCAGCAGGGCGACCCAGAGTCGCTCTCTCTCGATCCGCTCCGCGGGGAAATGCGCGACTTCTGCCGCCGGGTGGTGGTGAATGAGAAGTTCCACGCCGAGGCCGGTTCGTCGCTCGTCATTCCGCTCGCGGATAAGAACGTCCGCTGCGTGGTCCTCGCGGGCACAGGCTCCGAGGAGGAGAGCGCTGCGGAGGCGGTGCGCGAGGCGGCCTTTCGCGTGACCCGCGCGGCGGCCTCAAAAGGACTTACGTCCCTTTCGATAACGATGGCCCGTCCGCAGGACGAGATACGCGCACGCGCGGCGGCCGAGGGCGCGGTGCTTGCCGGTTACCGTTTTCGCAAATACCTCGAGAAGGATGAAAAGGACAGATTCGCGGCTCCCGAGACGATCGTCATCGTCGACGGCTGCGAGAAGGGGATCGCCTGCGGCGAGATCATGGCGGAGGCCCAGTGCTGGACGCGCGACATCGCGAACGAGCCGGGCAACGTGATCAGTCCAGTGGCGCTCGCGGCAAAGGCCGCGGCGCTTGCCGACGAGCTTGGCCTCTCCTGCGAGATATGGAACGAGGAGCGCATCCAGAGGGAAAATATGGGCGCCTATTACGCAGTGGCCCGCGGTTCCGCGAACCCGCCGCGCTTCATACACCTCACCTACGAGCCTAAGTGCGCGGCGAAGGGGCACATCGCCCTCGTCGGCAAAGGGCTCACCTTTGACAGCGGCGGCCTCGACATAAAGCCGGCGGACTTCATGACGACGATGAAGGGCGACAAGAGCGGCGCCTGCGCGGTGCTCGGAGCGCTGCGCGCGGCGGCGAAGCTGGAGCTGCCCTGGAAGGTGAGCGTCATCATCGCCGCGGCGGAGAACATGCCCGGCGGCAGGGCCTACCGTCCCGACGATATCCTGCGGGCGCGCAACGGCAAGACGATTGAGATAAACAATACTGACGCGGAGGGGCGCCTTACGCTGGCCGACGCGCTCGTTTACGCATCTGAGCTCAAGCCCGACATGATTGTGGATATCGCCACGCTCACGGGCGCCTGCGCGGTGGCGCTGGGTACGACTACCGCCGGACTCTTCACGAACGACGACGGTTTGGGCGAAAGGGTGCTCAAGGCCGGCGAGGCAAGCGGCGAACGCTTCTGGAAGCTGCCGATGAACGATCCAAACCTCCGCAAGCAGATAAAGTCCCCCTGCGCCGACCTCGTCAACAGCGGCGGCCGCTACGGCGGCGCTATCACGGCGGCGATGTTCCTTGAGGCCTTCGTCGGGAAAGATATTCCCTGGGCACATCTGGACATCGCGGCGGCGGATTTTGTGAAGGCACCTTACAGCTACTATGTAAAGGGAGCCTCCGGCTTCGGGGCGCGCACGCTCGCGGAGCTTATCAGAGAGCTGTAAGAATATAAGAGGACGGGAATCTTTCATAAAATGGCAGAGAGCATCAGAACTGACTCGATAGCATTGATAAACAGCGTGATCTACCCGATGGCCTACCCGGGGCGTTCACAGGCGATCTTCGCGCGCGGCGGCGTCATTGAGGCGCTGGGTACCGACAAGGAAATACTTGCGAAGTGCGACACCAAGACGGTGGTCCTCGACATGAAGGGACGCTACATCATGCCCGGTTTCACCGACACGCATAACCATCTTCTCGCGGCGGGGCGCAGTCTGGAGACTCTCGACCTCAGCGATGCGCGTTCGATAGACGAGATGATCGGCAAGGGACGTCATTTTCTCGCGGAGAACGCCATCTCGGCCGACGGCTGGTTCTTCGCGCGCGGCTGGGACCAGAACCGCATGGCGGAGAAGCGTTTTCCGAACCGCTTCGACCTTGACCTGATCTCTTCCGAGATACCGCTCTTCTTCGAGCGCTCCTGCGGTCATATCGCCGCTTTGAACACCAAGGCGCTTGAGATATTGAAGATCGGAGCGGGATTCAGGATCTCCGGCGGCATCATCAACAGCGACGAAAAGGGCGAGCCCAACGGCGTCGTCAGCGAAGCGGCCGTCAACTGGGTGCGCATGAACATCCCGGAACATTCGGCCGAGACGCTCCGCCACTGGTACGACCTAGCTACGGAAAAGATGATACGCTACGGCATTACCTCCGTGCAGACGGACGACCTTGAGATGGTCGGACGCACGCAGGGGGTATTCGACCTCTACGAATCTATGGAGGAAGAGGAGAAGATGCCTCTGCGCATCGCGCAGCAGTGGCACCTGCGCGACGAGGGCGAGCTCGCGGCCTTCATTGAAAACGGAAACAACAAACGTGGCGGGCGCTACTTTCGTTCCGGCCCGCTGAAGATACACGTCGACGGTACCCTGGGAGCCCGCACCGCGGCGCTGCGTGAGGAATATTCCGACGACCCCGGCAACCGCGGCGTATACGCCCATTCGCAGGGCGAGCTGAACCGTCTCGTCCAGCGGGCGCAGGAGGCGGGGATGCAGGTCGCCTTCTACGCGATTGGCGACGGCGCGATCAAACGCTGCCTCAACGCCGTGGAGACGGCGAACGGAGCCACCGGCAGCAGGATCGCGCACCGTATCGTCCACTGCCAGGTAGGCGGCGCGGACCTCTACTCCCGCATGGCCGCGCTTGGCGTGATGGCGGACATTCAGCCGGCCTTCGTCACCTCCGACTGGCCGATCGTCATCTCCCGCCTCGATACGGAGCGCGCGCGCTGGAGCTACGCCTGGAAATCCCTGATAAATTCCGGCATCCCCGTGGGCGCGGGCTCCGACGCGCCGACGGAGCCGCTCAACCCCTTTGTAGGCATCCGCGCCGCGATCCTGCGGCAGGACCTCAATAACGAACCTGAGCACGGCTGGATGCCATCGCAGTGCCTTGACCGCGTGGAGGCCTTCTCCATGTACACCAGCGGCGGCGCGAACATCTGCGGCGAGCTTTCATGGCACGGCACCCTCGAACCGGGCAAGGCGGCGGACATGGTGGCCTTCATGGAGGACCCCTTCATTGTGACGGAGAACGAGCTTCTTGATATTGAGACGGGGCTCACCGTCGTCGACGGCAAGATAAGGTACATAAAATAGGAGCGGCGGTTGGCTGAAAAAGAAGATAATGTAATAATCTCGCCCGTCCTCATGATCGAGCTCAAGGGGCAGGTCGAGCGGATAACCTACCATAACGCGGAGAACGGCTATACCGTTCTCCGCCTCAGCGTGCGCGACCATGCCGACCTCATCACCGCCGTCGGCGTCATGGCGGAGCCCGCGCAGGGTGAGATGCTGACCCTCGAGGGGCGCTGGGAGGAAAACGCCAAGTACGGCATGCAGTTCCACATCTACAAGTGCGAATCCACCCTGCCCGCGACGGTGACGGGGATTGAAAAATTCCTTGGCTCCGGCCTCATACGCGGCATCGGCCCCGCGATGGCGAAGAAGATCGTTGATAAGTTCGGCGAAGAGACGATCCCCATCCTTGACGATGAACCGGCGCGTCTCGCGGAGATAAAGGGCATCAGCGAAAACAAGGCCGAGACTATCGCGGAATCCTGGCGCGAACAGCGCGAGATACGCGAGGTGATGGTCTTTCTCCAGAGCTACGGCATTGGCACCGGCTACGCGATGCGCATCTTCCGCCAGTACGGCGCGGGGACTGTTGTAATACTTAAAGACAACCCTTACCGGATGGCGATCGACATCCCCGGCATCGGCTTCACGATCGCCGACCGGATCGCGCAGAAGCTGGGCATCTCAACCGATTCGCCGATGCGGGTCCGCGCCGGCGTCCAGCATGTGCTGAACCAGCTGATCGCCGAGGGGCACGTCTATGCCCCCGCCGAAATACTCGCCGCCCATTCGGCGCAGACCCTGCAGGTCAAGCTTGAAATGGCGCGCGAAGGGATCGAACAGGCGCGGCTGGCCGAGGAGATCATCGTCGAGAAGTTTGACGACCGGGAGGGCAAGGAACAGGAGGCGGTCTACCTGCCCGCCTTCCATTACGCCGAGGTGAGCTCCGCGAGGAACCTACGGCTGCTGATAAACGAGCCCTACAACAGCCAGTGCGTCGACTGCGATAAAATGCTGCCCTGGCTGGAGCGCGAGATGGGCATTACGCTCGCCCAGGCGCAGCGCGAGGCGATCATCACCGCCGTCAACTCCAAGGTGATGGTGATAACGGGCGGCCCCGGAACGGGAAAGACGACGATCATCCGCGCCGTGCTCCGCATGCGTGAAGATGGCGGCTTCCGCGTTATGCTCGCCGCGCCGACGGGACGCGCCGCGAAGCGTATGACCGAGGCGACGGGACACGAGGCGAAGACGATTCACCGCCTGCTCGAATATGTCGGCAGCACTGGAACGGGCGGCTCCTTCATGCGCAATGAGACTAACGCCCTCGAGTGCGACCTTCTCATCATCGACGAGGCCTCGATGATCGACCAGATACTCTTTCACCATCTGCTCAAGGCGGTGCCGCGCGGCGCCTCGCTCATCTTTGTCGGTGACGTCAATCAGCTGCCGTCGGTCTCGCCGGGCAACGTCCTTAAAGACATGATAGACTCGGGAGTCTGCCCCGTGGTGATGCTGCGGGAGATATTCCGCCAGGGGCGCGAAAGCCGCATCATCGTCAACGCCCACCGCGTCAACGACGGCCTGATGCCGATCCTGCCGGAGGACCAGAGCCTCGAACTTTCGGACTTTTATTTCATCGAGCCGCGAATTGATAAAGAAAATATCAGCGAAGAGGAATACAAAAAAATCTTCGAGAACAAGGTGCTCCAGACGATAAAAAAGCTGGTCGCCGAAAACATCCCGAACCGCTTCAACTTTGATCCTGTGAGCGACATCCAGGTGCTCGCGCCGATGCACAACGGCAACGTCGGCACCAAACGGCTCAACATGGAGCTGCAGAAGATACTCAACGGCGGCGGGGGAGCCTCCGTGCAGCGTCTCGAGCGGGTCTTCAAAGAGGGCGACAAGGTGATGCAGATAAAGAACAACTATGACAAGGACGTCTACAACGGCGACATCGGCACGATAACGAAGGTCGACGGCGAGGAATCACGCGTCACGGTGAAGATGGACACCGGTCCCGTAAACTACGAGTTTGCCGAATTGGAGGAGCTTGTCCACGCCTACGCGGTCTCGATTCATAAATCGCAGGGCTCCGAATATCCCGCCGTCATCATCCCGCTGCTGACGCAGCACTATGTAATGCTGCAGAGAAACCTGCTCTACACGGCGATAACGCGGGGCAAAAAACTCGTCGTCATCGTCGGAGCGAAAAAGGCCCTCCGCATCGCCGTGGAAAACGACCGCACGCGCACAAGATACACCCGGCTCGCGCAGCGGCTCAGCGGCCCCGAGCTGCCGTTCGAGATGCCGTCCGGCCTCTCGCCCGACGAAGATGAGCTGGAACGCATGTTCGAGGAGCAGATGAAGGGAGAGACGAAGGAATGAAACACCGGGGAACGAAGAGACTGGAGACCGAACGGCTGATACTGCGCCGGTTTGTCGAGGCGGACGCGGAGAGCGTCTTCAAAAACTGGGCCTCCGACCCTGAGGTGACGAAGTTTCTCAGATGGAAGAGCCATACCTGCGTCGAAGAGAGCCGCGAACTCTTGGCAGGCTGCGTAAAACGCTACGGCGAGGTGGATTATTATCACTGGGCCATCGAAGAGAAGGGCTCCGATTCCGGCGCGGTGGGCTACATCGGCGTCTTCTGGAGCGACGAGACGGTGGACTCCGTGGAGGTCGGCTACAGCCTGGGCAGAAGATGGCAGGGCAGGGGATACATGGGCGAGGCGCTGAGGGCGGTCATCGATTTTATGATCGATGAGGCCGGAGCCAACAGAGTGGTCGCGGCGCACGATCCGCGCAACACAGCCTCCGGCGGCGTGATGAAGCGCTGCGGGATGAAATACGAGGGTACGATGCGTCAAGTGGACCGGAACAATCAGGGGATCTGCGACCTCTCCTTCTACGCCGTTCTGGCCTCCGACCGCCGGTAATCCTGACCGCGGCGGCCCTATGGAGCGGCGTTTTTTGCAATCGTTGGCCGATGTGTTAAAATAACGGCGTTCGTCTGCCGTTTTATGCCGCTGCGATAAAATGTCGGCGCCGTTATATTTGTCTGGGAGGTAGCACACAAATTGGATAACGCGGAAGAGCGTGCCTATAGATTTATCATAAACGCCATACTCACGGGAGAATTCAATCCCGGTGATTTCCTGCTCGAACTGGACCTTGCCGCTAAACTCGGCATGAGCCGCACTCCCGTCAATAAGGCTCTCGGCCTTCTTGTCTCCGAGGGTTTTCTCAATAAATCTCCCAAAAAGGGCTGTTATGTTCCCCTTCCGACGCCGCACGACGCGGAACTGGTCTTTACCGCGCGCCAGGTCGCCGAGGGCGCGGCGGCGGAGCTCGCGGCAAAGCTTGTGACGGCGGAAGAGACGGAGGCTTTGGAGGAAATTCTCAGCAAAGATACCAAGGCGTTTGAAGAAAACGATAAACAGCTCTGGGCCAGCATCAACGAAGATTTTCACCTCTCAATAGCGAGGTTTTCCCACAACGCCTATATCGAAAAATGGGTCCGCAACATGTTCTGGCGTTCTAATATCTACGTCTTTTATTTTGACAGCTTCTACCGGGCCTCCGATATCGCGATCGTGCACGAGACACCGCAGCAGCACGCCGCGATCATCGGCGCCATAAAAAGGCACGATCCGGAGGAGGCCGGAGCGCTGATGCGCCGGCACATTCAGACGACATTTTCAAAACTTTTGCTTAGATAAATTCCCAGCTCTCTTACAGGATAACCGCGCCGCGTCCCCGCTATGGAGGCGCGGCCTTTTTGTACCCGCCGCCGTTATAAGCGGCGCGGCAGCCTTTGGGATGTTCTTGAATTTGTTATTAATTAGAAAACAATGTTCAATGCATGGAACTATTGGGCAATATTTATATTAAGCTTGACAAGGCGGTAGTTTAATAGTATTTTTTAATGCATGCATTAAAAAATTTATTTACACATGCATTTAGAAAAAGGAGGTTTGGATTTATTTGCGGCGGCGGGCGCGAGGGCGCGTTTGAAGGTTAGTATGTGACATGAATGAAAGGAGCAATCAATATGGGAGAAATAGCACCGAAGGGAATAATCTCGTTAATACCGGTATTCATTACTTTGATTCTGGCGTTCAAAACAAAGGACGCCGTATTTTCTCTGCTTATTGGATGTATATCCGGCGTGATGGTCGCGGGATTCTATAACCCGGCGTTCGGCCTGGCGCAGCTTTTCCAGGCGGCGCTCGGCAATGCCGACTTCATCTGGGTCGTGATGATAGAGGTCGTGATGGGGATAATGATCGCCAACTACCTGCGCGCCGACGTTATCAGCGGCGTGGCGAAATGGGGGCGGCAGATGGTTAAGAGCCGCCGCGCCGCCTACGGCTTCGGCTGGATCGTCGCGCTGTTCGTCTTTTTCAGCGATTATTTCAGCCCGCTCTTCACGGGGCCGATCGCGAGGCCGATAACCGACGAGTATAAAGTCCCGCGGGAGATGCTCGCATACCAGCTCGACTCGACGAGCGGTCCGCTCTGCACCATAACCCCGATCTCCGCCTGGGCTGTTTATATGGCCGGACTTCTCAAAGGGCACGGCCCCATTGAGACGGCGGATCAGGGAATGGCCCTCTTTATCCGCTCTATCCCCTTCAACTTCTATGGACTGGCCGCCGTCATCGTCTGCGGCCTCTTTGCCTTCCAGATACTTCCGCCATTCGGCCCGATGAAAAAGGCGATGCGGCGGGCCGACGAGACCGGCGAGGTTATACGCCCCGGCTCCACGCCTCTTATGGGGGACGAATTTAATTCTATCCAGCCGATACCGGGCAAGGGGACGCACATGGTGATCCACCTCGTCGTGCCGGTCCTTATTCTGATAACGGTGGCGGTCGGCTCGTTCTTCATCTACGGCGGCGTCAAGATTCTTGAAGCGTTTATCTCCGTCGTCCTTTATCAGTCCGTCGTCATGGCTGCGGGCGGATATTACCGGAGCATAAAGGATTTCATCGATACGGGGACGATGGGCATCAAGGCGGTCCTTCCGGCGATCTTTATCCTCGCGCTGGCCTATTGCATCAACACGATATCGAAGAGCCTCGGGGCGCAGCAGTATGTCTTGGAGCTTACGCGGCACTGGATGACCCCGGCAATGCTGCCGGCGATAATATTCGCGGCGGGAGCGGCGATCTCTTTCTTCATGGGGACCTCATGGGGTACCTACGCGCTGCTTGTTCCCTTCGCCATTCCCATCGCCTTCGGACTATCCGGCGGAGAGGTAAACAATCTCGTCGTCGTAACGGTCGCCGCGATCATGGGCGGCGGTCTTTTCGGAGACCATTGCTCGCCGCTATCCGACACCACCTGTCTGTCCTCGTTCGGAGCCTCATGCGACCACATGGACCACGTGGCGACGCAGCTGCCATATGCGCTGGCTATCGCGCTCTTCTGCGAGGTGCTTTTTGTCATCTGCGGCGTAACGATGCTGTAGGGCTGGCGAAGATATGGAAGCGATGAAGGCCGAGATCGCGGTCCTATGTTGGGAGGAGGGACATGTGCCGAAGGGGCTTATGCAGCTTGAGTCTCTGGCTGGCAACAGCACTAACCCCGATTCATATCCCTTTCCGGTGCATTTCTGTCGGATCAAAGGCGCCAATGTTGAAACGGTGCTGGAGAATCCCAGCGGCGAGGTGCTGCGGCGCATGATAGAGGAGTCGAAGGGACTCATCGCCGGCGGAGTTCGGGCCATAACGACCAGCTGCGGCTTCAACGCAATCTTTCAGAGGGAGCTTGCCTCGGCTCTGCCGGTGCCGGTCTTCTCGTCGAGCCTGTTACAGGTGCCGTTTGTTCATAAGATGATCTCGGCGGATAGAAGCGTCGCCGTGCTGACGGCGAAGAAGAGCGCGCTCCGCGGGGAGCACCTTGCCGCCGTTGGGATCACAAAAGAGATGAGGGTCAATATCCTGGGGATGGAAGAATCTCCCGAGTGGAACAAAATATTTACCGCTCCGGAAGAGCCGGTCGACCTTGGGAGGATCGCGAAGGATACTGTGGCCGCGGTGGAAAGAGGGATCGCGGAGCATCCCGAAACGGGAGCCGTCGTCCTGGAATGCACGGATCTGCCGCCGTTTGCCCAGTCAATAAGAGAGGCCGTCGGGCGGCCGGTATTTGATTTTATCACGCTGATGGGAATGGTAGCCGCTTCGATCGGCGTGACAAGACCGTACTGGGGCCTGGCTGGCAGATAAAACAAAGGAGTGTTCTCTATGAAAACAGTACTGCTGTTGGGTGCGGGGCGAATCTCCGCCCCGTATGTCGATTATCTTCTGCGCAAAGGCAGCTGCAAAATAGTCGTCGCCGATGTGTCCGAAGAAAACCTGAAGGCCATCTCCGCGCTTTCTCCGGCGGTCGAAACGGTAAAGGCGGACGTGGCAAGAGAGGCGGGGGCGCTGATAGATAAGTACCGCCCTGAGGTCGCCGCCCTGTTTTTGCCGCCGGAGCTTCTTACCGGGGCTTCGCGTACCTGTCTTGAAAAGCGGGTCAATGTGGTACATCCCGTTTACCTCACAGAGGAGACGCGCGCCATGGCCGACGAGATCAGGGAGGCGGGGCTGATATTCGTCGCGGAGCTTGGGCTGGACCCCGGCATCGACCATATGTCGGCGTCGCAGAATATCAACGAGATCCACGCGGCGGGCGGCAGGGTGCGCTCCTTCCGCTCCCTCTGCGGCGCGCTGCCGGCGCTGGAATCGAACACTAACCCGTGGGGGTACAAGCTTTCGTGGTCGCCCTCCAGCCTCATCGGGGCCAGCAAGCGGACGGCGAAGATCTTACAGGATGGAAAAGAGATACTTTGGCCGGACGGAGAGACATACGAGCATGCCTTCCTGTACGAAGTGCCGCGGCTCGGCGTTTTCGAGGCCTATGCCAACGCCGATTCGACCGTCTACAGGGAAAGCTACAATATCCCCGAGGCCGAATCGATATACCGCGGCACGCTGCGCTTCCAGAGCTGGTGTGAAACTATATGTTACATGAATCAGATCGGTTTCTTTGAAACGGAGCCGCAGAACACGGAGGGAATGACCTTTGCCGGCTTTACGGCCCGCCAGTGCGGTTATGAGGGTATGGAGGCTAAGGAGGCCCTTTGCAGGCGCTTCGACCTCAAAGGCTGGTCCGCCTTCGTCCTGCGCATGGGCTGGCTCGGCTTCTTCGACGACAGGCCGCTGCCCTTCGCGAGCGCCTCGGCACGGGACGTGGTCTCGTACCTCTTTGCCGAGAAGCTGAATTTCGCCCCGGACGAGAGGGATCTCGTCGTGCTCTGCGATGAGATCGTCGCCTCCTTCCCGGACGGAAGCACGAAACAGTATAATTCCGTGCTGATAGATTACGGCATCCCCGGAAAATGGACCTCCTGTTCGCGGACCACGGGCGTTCCTCCGGCAATCGCGACGCGTTTCATCCTTGAGGGCCGGATAAAGACGCCGGGACTGCATGTCCCGATGTCTCCCGAGATATACGAACCGGTGCTCGCCGAGCTGAAAAACGAGGATATCGTTCTGGAAGAGAACGTCGTATCGCTTTAGCGGAAGCGTTTCCTTAAACTAAAGAGCAGGCGCCCCTCATCTTGGGGGCGCCTGCCGCGTAATCGGGTTTCTGTCGTTTTGCTTTCCGCCGGTTATTTTGTCCGGCCGCTGTATTCGTCCAGCTCCATAATTCCGGAGATTATCATATCTTTGGTGACCTCGTAGGGGTATTTCCGCACGTCGATTCCCGCGAGCGCCTTCTCCGCCACGGCGGGGAGGTCGGCGGGCGACGCGTGGATATCGGCTAGGTGCGTCGGCAGCCCGATGGAACGGCTGAAGCGCAGGACCTTGTCGCGTTCGTCAAACTGCCCGTCGGCGGTGAGCATCGCCAGGATGCCGAAGGAGACCACCTCGCCGTGAAGGTGATGATTTGCCTCCGTGCTCGGCAGCACGGTGAAGCCGTTGTAGATCGCGTGCGCCATGCCGGTCGTATAGTCCACCTGTACAAAGTTTGAGACAAGGCCGGTGGAGACGATGATGCTGAGGATCACCTCGGAGAGCTCGTAGGTGACGCGTCCGGCGCGGCAGTCCGCGAGGGCCTTTTCGCCCCAGCGCAGGATCGGCGCGGAGCACATGGGGCTGAGAGCGATGCCCATGGCGTCGGAATGCGATGGTGTGTCTCCGCGGGAGGAGATCGTACACTCATAACACTTGGCCATCGTGTCGCCCATCCCGGCCCAGAGGTAACGGTCGGGAGCGTCGGCGATGATCTGCGTGTCGATAAAGATATGGCTGGGTGGCACCTTGGAGAAGGAATAGTCCCGCAGGCTCCCGTCCGGGTTATAGACTATCCCCAGGCTTGTGCACGAGGCGCAGGTCGAGGCGATGGTGGGGAAGGTGAAGAAGGGCCGTCCCGTGCGGTGCGCCAGCACCTTGCACGTGTCGATGGCTTTGCCGCCTCCGACCGCGAAGAGCATGTCTGCCTCCCGCACCTGCGGTTCCAGCATGTCCACGTTCTCATAACTGCATTCGCCGCCATACCAGAAACAGCCTAAAGATTCGATGGATGAACCGTCGATGGCCCGGAGTATTTTATCCCGCGCGGCGGCAAGCGCCTGCTTCCCGCCGATGATCGCGGTCTTCTTTCCATATTGGGCGCAGATGTTCACGATATCGTCATAGGCGTCGGTCCCGATGGTATAGCCGGGAATTAATGTTCTTTCCATGTGTAACCAGTCCTTTCAAAAACTTGTCTTTTATTCCACTTTTCCGGGTTCCGCCCGCTCGGGGGCGATCTTTTCGCCTATCCGCAGGAATCTCTCCGATATTGAAGAGCCGCGGTATTCCGGGTTGGCCTCCAGGAATTTTCTGTTTTTATAGATGCCGGCCGTCATAAAGGGGATGATGACGACGGCGATGGCATAATAGCCGCAGTATCCGTAGCCGTATTTGATGATGTTGGTCAGCCCCGCAAGTGAGATGCCCATGGAGAGCGCGATGATGAAAGCCGCGACGATGGCGCTTCTGACCGTCGAGGAGGAGATGCCGCGGAAGAGCGGCAGCTTTTCAAACCTTGCCACAAAGCCGAAGGTCGTCGTGACTCCGGTGGAGATCAGGCACAGCAGCAGGCACATCCCGTACATCACCGTCAGCCAGCCGATACCCATCTCCCGGCAGGAGGTCAGCGTGGGGATAACGGAGCCGCCGGCCACCGACGTATAGAAGGGCTTCCAGCAGAGCAGCATCAGCACGGAGAGCACCAGCGCCACGGTGTTCATGACGAAGGATATCCACATCGAGCTGTCGCAGGCCTTTTTGTTTATCAGCGGCGTTCCGCAGGCGACCATCGTCGGC
>NZ_JAJBUX010000014.1 GCF_020860125.1 Cloacibacillus sp.
GTCCGTTCGGAAATTCCAGTCTCAGTTCCAGCGCCTTACCTGATGCGTCATGCATTGAAATCACTCCTTATTTATTTTACTCCGGCGGTGCTCTCGCTAAATATTGTGTGGTCTCCCGTATGTGTGCCGAAAGGGATTTAGTGAAAGGCCGCTGGTTTTTGACAAATTTTATATCGAATTATCTTGGGATGTTTTCTCAAAGGTAAGTATTATTATGCCAAGAAGCAGCAGGCTTATGCCTATGAAGCCGGCGGAAGAGAGCCGCTCGCCTAAAAAGACGGCCGAGAGGAACCATGCCGTGAGCGGTTCGGAGAGTGAAAGCGTATAAGCCTTGCCAAGCGTAAGGTTCAATATTCCTTTGGTAAATAGAACGGATGGCAGTATAGTTGAAACGACAGATAACATAAAAACGCATAGGATGCCGGAGGCCGTAATCAGCCATGAGATATCTCCCATTATCAGACATGGCAGCGCCATGACACCGCTTAACATATTTATCCACGAAACCGTCTCAATAGGGTCGCGCGGTCCGATTATTCTAAGCCCGATGCCCTGGCAGGCATATGACATTCCCGCGCACAGCGCGAGAAATATACCGAGTAGGTTAGCGTGGGCAAGATTTCCAGAGCCGCCCGGGGCGACGAGCAAAACACATCCGACGATGGCCAGGCATGTTGCGATGTACCATCTGTAAGTCAGCTTCTCCTTAAAAAATAGGAATCCGGAAAATCCAGCCATTATCGGCGCCGCGCCCAAGCCAACGAGTGATCCGATTCCGACACCGGTCAGCAGCACCGCGGGGAAAAACGCGAACTGATATGCGGTGAGGCCAAATGCAGACAATAGTATCCCTTTAAAATTCCAGCCTTGCTGAAACACGCTTTTCCGGCGGAAGAAAAATGAATAGAGAAATAGTATCGAACCGGAAGCAAATACTCTCGCCGACCCCACAGTTAGAGAGGATGCCTCGACTGGAGCGATTAGAGCGCGTACCGTGCCGGTCATTCCCCAGCATGCGCCGGCGGCTATCACCATTACTGCGCCCAGAAGCGTTTCTTTCTTTACAGTCATCTCTCCGCCCTCCTAAGAGTGGAATAGGTCCGCACACTCCAGGCGCGGCCTATCCCACTATATGCTCTCTTGAAGCTAGTAAAGGATGTGTCCTACAATGGCACAGATAAAGATGGCTATTATCGTGCGTTCGATGAATATTATTATCAGGTCCGATACCTTGACCGGCAGTTTTACTGCGAGCATGACTGTCGCGGAATCCGAGAAGAAGATGATTTGGACCATAGAGACGGAGACGACCATGAACCTTGCGAGCTCGGGCAGTTGGTCGGCTTTACCGGAAATCATCAGCACCGGGATGAACATCTCGGCGATACCTGACCAGAAGGAGCCCGCGATTACATTTGCATCCGGTATCTGGAGGAGGTTCAGCACGGGGACGGCGAGCTTTCCGATATACTCAAAGAACGGTGTGTACAAGGCTGTAACCATTGCGATGACGCATACGGCCGACATAAGTGTGTAGACTTTCGGCCACACCGGCGCAGCCGTCTTAAGCGAATCTCGAACCTGAACGGCTACCGGATTTGCGACGTACCCCTTCTTTACCGCCCTTTCACAGGCGAGGGAAAAGATATTTTTCTCTTTCAGGAGCATTCTGTCATGGCTGCGGTCTTCCTCCGTCTGTTGTCTGCCGTTGAAATATACGTCAGGTTTTTGCCGGAGCGGATAGAGCCTCGCGCAGATGGCGGTGACTACGAAACATATAACGAGTGATACGCCGTAGACTTTTGTGAACTGAGCGCCTAATCCGCCGGTGTCGCAGACGACATAGGCAAAACCGATAGAGACCGCGCTGAAGCCCGTTGCGATGATCGCCGCCTCTTTTTTCGTATAAACACCGTTTCTGTGCAGTTGATTTGTAATAAGCACTCCGACAGAGGCGGCGCTTACAAAAGATCCTACCGCGTCCAGAGCGCTTCTTCCGGGAGTCTTAAATATCGGCCTCATGACCGGTTCAAGGAATGTACCGAAGAAGTCGAGCATGCCGTAGTCTATGAGCAGCGGCATAAAGAGCGCGCCGAGAGGCAATATCCATACGCAGTCCGCGACGATGCTGCCTATGACGACCGGCCCTATCTCCGGATTCATGAGCCAGAACGGCGCTTCGTATCCGACATTGCTGATTTGCAGCGAGTACATGGCAAGAAATACCAGGCCGCATATATTGAGAGCGACACGGATGGGGCCCTCTCCGTTGCAGTATTTATGTGCGATATGATCCTTGGATAGATTTTTCCCGCAGAAAAGATTATATATACTGAGCGAAGTATAGCAAAAGGAGAGGAGCAGTGCGTAATAGACGCCCCAGCGGCCGACAAATTTTGTCAGATGCTTATAAATGAACGCGAACATTATTGTTGAATTGCCGCCAATGTTCAGAGGCCAGAAGAAAAGAATTATTGCCAGCACTGAACATACGATACAGCGCATGAGACCTTTGCTTTTTTGTTCTGTCGTGAGGTTCACCGCGTCAAGAACTTTGTAATCGCTGTAATCGGGAGCCTCCGTCGTGAATAAATTCGTCTGCATATCTATTGTTGTTGTACTTTCGGACATATTAACACCTCATTCTGCATAATATATTGTGGAAAGGGCGGTAAAAACTAAGATAATATGACTAGAGCAGCCTTAGTTTTTCATTGGCGGTAACATAATCGAGAAGGGCGTCGGATACCTCTATCATCTCCAACTCAATGGTATTTTTGATTTTTACGATTTTAAGTCTGTCTCTATCGACCTCCCTGGCTACTTGGACTGCGATGCGCAAGGCCTCTTCTTCCGTCTCGGCAATTATGGGAATCTTGGCATCTTCGGGACATTTCACCGCGATAGCATTGGCGTATATTTGTGTAAGGTCCAGTTTGTCAAAGACATTACGTGTTATCACGTCAAAAATACCCATACCAATGGCATTGCCGTGGGACTGGTCAGTGACATCCAGCAGAACCATACGCTTGATATTGGGAACTGAAAGGACAAACTCATGGAGTAAATAGCTTTTCCCCAATATATTTGGGTCATATCCGGCTCCGGAGATATTTTTGCCTATCTCTTCCACGATTAGGATATCGATATCAGGAATCATCAGCGTAGGCATGTAATTCTTGGCAACCTGGACGAGCTCTTTTTCACGCGCTATTATTTTTTCTGCCGGTATCATCTCGATCATAGCAGTCTCGTCACAGGCGTTTTCCAGTATTGCCACTCCGAATCCGACATTTGCCCGCTCCATTATCATCTGGGCGGCTTCAAGCAGCGTCTCCCCGAAGACGTCAAAACTTGCCTCATGTATTGCCGTACAGCCGATATGATTGCCCAGCCCGATGACCAGCATCTTACAGATTCCGCTCTGAATTTCCGTGACGAAATCGGTGTGGAGCTTGACCCTATTGATTGGTACGATGAGATCGGCGCTCAGCGCCTTGGAGTCAAAATATACGTTGATTCCGCGTGAAGTTTTTCCGATAGGGGTCACGTCGACCGATGTAACGATTTCGACTCCCATCTTTTCTTCCGTGATTCCGTATGTACTAAGAACGTCGCGCTGACCTTCCGGCGTGCCTCCGCCATGGCTGCCCATCGCGGAAATAATGAACGGTTCTCCTCCTGCGGCTTTAATTTGCTCCAGAACGGTTTTTACGATTTCGGCAAGGTTTCTGATTCCTCTGCTGCCTACCGCTACGGCGACTCTAGCTCCCGGCTTGATTTTGGACGCTATTTCATTTTGGGAAATCTCTTCTTTTATCTTTTCTTTGAAATTTTCCAGGCGCGGTTTCTGAAATATTTGCTGTACCCTGTGCATCTTAGGAAGGGGATAATTAAGGTACTCTTCAAGTAGTATCGGCATTCTCCTCTGCCCTCCTATATACAAGAAATGTTCAAAACAGATGGATATATCCAGCGTGTAACGGCGATAATGCATTACATAGGGTACCCCAGGCGAGGATAGGGAGGGTGCGAATGGGAGGGAGGTGAGACAGTCGTCCCCGCCGGGGTGGAATAAAAATAGAGTCGCAGCCGTTATTGTGAACGGTTACTTCTTTGTGATTGTCACAGTTCCGGTATTGGCGTCGACCTCGACATAATCGCCGTCGGCGATGGCCACGAAGGGGTCCTCATCAAGACGGTCGACCATAGTCGCGCCGACCATGACGGCGGAGGATACGATGACGGGCTCTGGTACATTTATTATTATCGCGGCCGGCAGGTTGTTTCTCACCCACAGCTGGTAGAAGCCGTCCGCCTGGACTACGGAGCTACCCTTGCCGGACTGGAGGACCAGCACCTTGCCGGAGATGCTTTTGCCCTCGATCGCGTGGTTTCTCTCTATGACGGTGCCGGTGGTCGGGTCGGTAAGGTAGAAGCACATCGCGTCCTTAGATACGACCGCCTCTCCCGCTCCCGACCCGCGGACTATCGAACGGCACTTATAAACTCTCTTGTTGTCAGCCATTAGTCAAGCCTCCCCTTCACAGCGGCATCTATACATTCCGACAGCCTGCGGATGGCGAAGGGCTGTCCGCGGCGTTCACGGTAGTAGGCGCACTTGGGCGAATCCGTTACGCCGAGCGCACCCTCGAACGATTTCCAGCAGGGCTCGTCGATACAGGTATCTCCCACCATCCGTACGCCGAGCAGCTCCAGCCTCTGGCGCAGGTGCGAACGTTCAGCGAGCTCCACGGCTCCCGATTCCGCAAGGATCCAGAAGGCCGTCTCGTTGCAGATATGCCTGCCGGCGAGAAGCCTTTCGACGTCGAGCAGCTGATTGTAGGTGTAATGCGGACAGCCGAGCATGACGAGGTTGATCTTTCCGGTAGCGGGTGTGAGCATATCCTCCCTCTCCTTGAGGTCTTTATTCGTGAGCACGCATTCTGCCGATGGAACCTTTTTGCCGCCGAATGCCGCCTCTATGGTCGGAGCCTCCGGTGTGATCCCCACCATGTGATACATCGCGACGGCGCCGCTCATGGCGGCCTCCGCGCCGAAATAGAGGAAATCCTCCTGAGTCGGGCGGACGTGCTTCTTGAATCTGAGCACGGGGATACGGTTGCCGGCGATCTTTCCCAGACAATGTCCGAGTATGCCCCAGTCGTAGCAGCTCTCCAGATCGGCCTCGACGTCAACGGCGAAGTCGCCGTATCTGTTCTCGTCGATGTGGAATCCGTAATAAGGAGTCTTGCCGATAACGGCGGCGGCGAGCGCGCTCACCGAAGATTCGCGGTTAGAGCGGGCGCCGAGTGCGCCGTTGACATATGGAGTGGCGCTGGACTCTGAAAAGGCCACATGCTCGCCAAAGAAGGGCACGTTGGAACAGACCCCCGGAGCGCAGTGATATGTGAGCTTCGCGCCGATACGGCGGTATGCGTCGCCGGTCCTGTCGGCGAGCTCGAGCTCCTCCTTCGTCACGTCAAAAAACTTCGTCAGATAATTCGTGTCCCAGTAAGGGTTGGTGGTGGGGGGCACGGCGCAGGTGGCGCCGCCGTTTACCAGCAGCTCGCACCAATAGGTGTCGCCCTCCTGTCCGCTCAAAGCGACGTGAGCGCGTTTGACGGGGATGAGCTTCTCCGCGTCGAAGGTGAGGCCGAGCGCGTAGAGCATCTCCATCGCCTTCTGCTTTCCGGCTCCCTCTCCTCCGTCCAGTATCCGTTTCTCTTCATCGGTTAAATACATTACAAACCGCCTTTCTATGTGCTATTTTTTCATTAAGACAGGTAAAGATATCCCGCCGAGGGGCAGTATGCCGACGGTCGCCTGCGGCCGCTTAGCGAGCGCCGCGTCAAGCGCCTCCTGCACGCTGGCCGCCGGAATATATTCCATCTTCCGTATCTCTTCCTCGGAGAGGCCGTCGCTGATCATGTAGACCTCGGCCCTTTCAAGCACGCGGCGGCTGCCGAGGGCGACGACGGCGGAGATGACGTCGGTATCCAGGTCATAGGGAGAGGCTGCCTCTATCGCCTCCACAAGGACTTTAACGGGTTGAGCGAGCCAGTGCGCGTAAAGAGGATGATTATGCACCAGCCCCTCGTAACAAGGGGCGGCGAGGATCACGGCGCCGCCGGGCTTCACCGCGAAGTACGCGGAGGTGAGTCCCTTGATGCCCTGCCAGTAGTCCATATCGGCGGGCGAGGAACTGGCGATCACGATATCGGCGAGCTCGTCTAGCTCCACGCTGTAGGATTTCCTTGCTAGCTCGACGCCGGCGCGGTGCGCCTTTAAATAATCGCCGCAGAAGAAACCGGCGATCTCGCCGCTGAAGTTTTTGACCACGTTAATGATGAAGGCCAGCTTTGCGATGCCGCCGACGGCGTCGATGCCCATGCGGCAGGGGTTTCCGTCGATCATCCCGAGCGGGATGTCAGGGCAGAGCCCCGCGCCCCTGTGGGTCGCCTGTGTTGTCACGAAATCGCAGACGCCGGGCTGGACGATCTTCGCGCCGCCTGAGAAGCCCGCGTCGCTGTGCGGAATGATGTTGCCGACGCCGACGAGAAGGTCGGCCTCCAGCGCGCGGCGGTTGATGCGTACGGGAAGTTTGTAGCCTCCGGCCTCGATCTCGCCGAGATCGGTCAGCTCATCCGTATTTGACGCCTCATGCTGGTATACGGCGAAGTTGTCGACGATATGGCCGCCAAGTTTCTCGCGCACCTCTTCGTCCGTCATCAGCCGGTGCGTCCCGGGAGCGGTCATGAAACTTACGGCGCTTTCCGGGATGCCGGTGTCCTTAAGATAGCCGGTGACGACCGGCAGTATCTCCGCCAGCGGAGTATCTCTTGTATTATCCTCAACAAGAAATAAAATATTCTTTTTGCCCTTTGCGAGCGAAGCAAGGGACTGCGAGGCGATGGGGACCTCTAAAGAGCGTAAGAGTTCTTTTTTTAAGTCGGAGACGGATGGAATATTGGTCATCTCTCCCGAGAATAAGACCCTGTTTGTGTGGATATCGAAATCCATAGAACTATTTCCATATGGAATGCTATATTTCATTGCTGATTCCTCCCAGCGATAATACTAAAATCGTGAATGTCTTAGGTACGCCGTCTGTATACAATGAAAATATATACTCTGCTAACATCTGTTTAGTTGAAAAAAGATATTCCCAAAAATTACAAAACCTTCTATGCAAAGATGATAATATTGGGATAAATAAATGTCAACTATGGGAACAAGAAAAAATTTGCTATAATTTTTTGCGGAAAATTATGGACAAAATTACAAAATGCTGTATAGTTTCTGTATACAAGCATCTTAAGAATTAGGATTAATAGCTTAGACATTTATCCATACGGATGGTTTTATACGTGTACGCGGGGATTCTTGCCAAACTGGGAGGGACAGATATGATGTCGAAGAATGAAAGGGCCAGCTGGGTGAAGGCCTACAACTGGATAAGGGAGGGAATCGATTCCTGCGCGCTGAAGATGGGCGAACCACTTCCTGAGACATTTATCGCGAATGAGACCGGCGTAAGCCGTACCCCCGTCCGCGAGGCTCTGCGCGTTCTTGAGCAGGACGGTTATATAAAAATAGTCCCTCTCAAGGGGGCCTTTGTCTCCGAGATATCCCTTGAGGACGTACGCGAGATATATGATATAAGAAAGCTGCTCGAGCCGTTTGCCGCGCTCTCCGCGGCCAACCGCATACCGGACGGCAAGATAAAAGAGATGTCCGCCGAGTGGGAACGGCTTAGTAAGAGGGCGGAGAACGGCGAAGAGATAGACTTTTCAACTGTCGCCGACAGCGACCTCAAACTGCATTTCACGATCGCGAAGTATGCGACTAACAGACGCATCGGCGCGATACTGACGAGTTATCATGTGCAGATCAAGCGCTTTCAGCGTCTCTCCGCACAGTCTCTCGCCGACATCAGGAACTCCATAGAACAGCACATCATTATCCTGAACTGCATCAAACGCAGAGATCCAAAGGCTCTTCACGCCTGCCTATACGACCACGTCGTCAACAGCGAAGGTTATATAATGAAGGACTATTTCCTGCGGTAACGAATATGCAGCATCCATGGCTTATCCGCAGGTGCGGAACCGCCGGTTTCAATATTAGAGAAAAGAGAGCAGACAGCGGTTTCGCGTCTGCTCTCTTTTGTGTGATCTTATCTTTGAACGGTCGATAAGGTTAAAAGTTTCATGAATGAACTTCCTTTAGTATCATACTTTATTAGTATGCTGAATATGCTTAATTAGATATTTTTCATATGTTTAGAAAAATGTTATTCTAAGCCCGGCTAAAATACTTTCATGTCATATCAAAATAAACAGATGATATGGCAGTGGTGGTATTAAAGGTCGATTATGCTATTTTCTATCAATGAGGAGGTCATGTTATGTTTTTCAAGAATGCCGGTAAAGTATTGCTGGCGGCGGTGATCGCGTGTGGTTTCGCATTTATGGGAACACGGGCCGACTGTAGTGACTCCAAGGTTTATACCATCAGGATAGGTTCGATCAGTTCAGAGGCGATACCAGAGGTGCGGGCCGCCTATGAGTTTAAAAAAGAGATTGAAAAATCAAGCGGCGGAAGGATCAAGGTCGAGGTGTTCCCTAACGGCGCGCTGGGAGGGGACCGTCAAATGGCGGAGGCCGTCTCGCTGGGAACGCTGGATATGGTGCTGACGACGACGTCGGCCCTGACCACCTATGAGCCTAAGTTTGGAATACTGGATATGCCGTTTGCCTTTTCCGACGCGCAGACCGCCTTTAAGGCCGTGGACGGGGAGCTCGGCCAGTATCTGAATAAGGAGCTGGAACGGAGCGCGGGAATGGTCAATCTGGGATATATGCTGAACGGCGTGCGCCATATGGTGAACAGCAAGCGCCCGATCAACGCCCCTTCGGACCTGGCTGGATTGAAAATGAGGGTCATGGAGAGCCCAGTTTACATCGGCCTTTTTAAAGCACTTGGCGCGAACCCCACGCCGATGTCCTTCACGGAAGTCTATACCTCCCTGCAGCAGAAGACGATAGACGGTTTTGAGGTCAGCGCCAATTTTATGGTGGAGATGAAATTTTACGACGTCCAGAAATATTACAGTCTTACGGGGCATACGGTGTCGTTCCTCGTCGCCGCGATGAACAAAAACAAGTTCGATAAACTGCCGTCCGACCTTCAAAAGATGGTGACGGCCTCGGCGAAGAAGTGGTTCGTCGATTATCAGAGGAAGGTATCTCTGAGCGAAGACGCCGGTTATATAAAACAGCTGAAGTCGCACGGAATGAGCGTCAACGGGATAACGCCGGAGAACCACGCGAAGTTTGTCAAAGCCGTGTAGCCGGTATATGCCGAATTTGAGAAAAAATTGGGCAGGGACGTCTTTGTGCTGCTGAAAAAGTATCAGTAGTTTTTTACGGCAGAACCAGTGCGGACGGGCATATACATCTCTGTCCGCACCGGTCGGTCAAAGCGCAGATAGGAGTGGCTAAATTGAGTGCGGTGTTAAGGCTGTACAACAAGTTTGAAGAGTATCTTTTGGTTTTAAGTTTGGCGGTCTCAGTCGCGCTTGTCGCCCTTCAGATCGTTTTCAGATATTTCATCAACGCCTCCATCCCCTGGAGCGAAGAGCTGACGCGGTATATTTTTATCTGGCAGATATGGCTGGGAACGAGTTTTGCGCAGAGGGACGGCAAGCATCTGAAGGTCGAGGTCCTGTATTCTCTGATGAATCCCGCCGGCAAAAAGTTCCTAAATGTGCTTTCAAATCTTATCTTTCTCTCGTTTTGCGTATTTCTTACGGTGAACGGCTTTTCTCTCGTCATGAATCTGGCTCACAGATATTCCCTCTCTCCCGCGATGGAGATACCGCTGCTTTTTGTGTACCTGTCATTGCCTGTGAGCAACCTTGTGCTTTCCGTCAGGATCATCGCCGGACTCAAAGAGATAATCACGACCCCGGCGGCCGCTTTCGCCGGTAAGAAGGAGGAGATACGGTAATGGAATTCACGGTCTTATTCGGCTCTTTCCTTGTACTGATCCTGCTGACCGTTCCCGTCGGCTACGTCATAGGGATATCCACGCTGATCACGCTCTATTTTTTCTCCGATATATCGTTCGTCATGATCTCCCAGAACGCCGTGGCGGGAGTCGATTCCTTTTCCCTCTTGGCGATCCCCTTCTTCATACTTGCGGGAAGCCTGATGAGCGCCGGCGGTCTGGTTAAGCGGCTGCTCAATTTTGCCAACATCTGTGTCGGCGCGGTGACGGGCGGCCTTGCCATGGTGACCACGGTTACCTGTATGTTCTTCGCCGCGCTCTCCGGTTCCGCCGTCGCCACGACATCCGCCGTCGGCTCGTTTATGATCCCGGCGATGAAAGAGAAGGGCTACGACGAGGGATTCGCCGCCGCGCTCGCCGCCGCGGCCGGCACCATCGGCATCATCATCCCGCCGAGCATCCCGCTTGTCATCTACGGCGTGGTGGTTGGCGCCTCTATCGGAGAGCTGTTTATCGCGGGAATCATTCCGGGAATAATAATGGGCTTGGCGATCCTGATAGTCTGTTACGTTATTTCAAAGAAGAAAGGGTACAGAGGGACCGCGGAGAAGCTGACGCTGAAAAGTTTTAGTCATTCCTTTGTGGACGCCATCTGGGCGTTTATGGCCCCGGGGATAATCTTGGGCGGTATCTACTGGGGGATATGCACTCCCACCGAGGCGGCGGTGATAGCGGTCTTGTACTCTCTGTTCACCGGCGTCGTCATCTACAGAGAACTGACATTTGCGAAGATCTACGATGCCTTCGTGGAGACGCTGACGGTCAATGGGGCGACGACCTTTATGGTGGGCCTTTCGATGGCCTTCGCGAGTTATCTCATAATGGCCGGGCTGCCGCAGCAGATCGCGGCGTTTCTCATAAGCATCACTGACAGCAGGATAGTGCTCTTTATGATCGTGAATCTCTTTTTGCTGGCAGTTGGCAGCCTCATCGACCCGATACCGGCGATAATAATACTTGCCCCGATCCTGCTGCCGGTGATGACGAAATTCGGCATGTCGCCCGTCACCTTCGGCGTTGTGCTGGTGGCGAATCTGGCGATCGGCTATATAACACCGCCCTATGGCGTCAACCTGTTTGTGGCGATGGCGGTGGCGAAGATCCCGATGGAGCGGATGTTTAAATATATCGTCGCGTTGTTTTTTGCGATGCTTGTCGCGCTGATACTGATCACATATTGCGACTCCGCGACGATGCATCTGGTGCGGTTCCTAAAATAATTTAACGTCAACGTCCATTATCTCCAGCAGCTTCTTGGCCATCGGCGAGATATACTGCTTGGGATTAAAGATGACGACCGGCTTTGTATCGGAGCTTACGCCCTCTATCCGTTTGATGTTCGTCCGTTTATTGGGAAGGTGTTTTAACAGCTGCTGCGGCATAATGGTAGCCCCCAGCCCGCTGAATACCAGCATTATCGCCAAAGAGGAGTTTGAGCACTGGCAGATGATATTGGGTTTGATGTTGAGGTTGGCGAAATCATTGATAAAAAGTTCGTTGTAGCCGATGCTTTTGCCGTCGTGCAGCATGATCAGCGGAAGCTCGGCCATCTCCTCCAGCGAGATATAGTCCCACTGAGGACAGGAGTCCATCGCGGCGGGAACGGCGAGATAGAATTGTTCGGCCGCGAGGGGAACCACGGCCAGCGAACCGGCGTTGAAGGTCGGCGTGCGCAGGAAGAGCAGTTCGATCTCTCTCTTGTAGAGGAGGTCCAGCAGGTTGTTGGGGGTGTCTTCCCATATCTTATAGGTCACGTGCGGATGGAACGAGGCAAATTTTTTCAGATAGTCCGTCAGCTTGGGCGTACATGATATCAGCGAGCCTATCTTCAGGATGCCGGAGAGATTTTCGGGAATATCGTCATTGATGTAATACTTCAGGTTTTCTATTTGGAATATCAGGTCCTGGGCCTTTTGCAGGAGGGCCTCTCCGGCCGAGGTCAGATCCAGCCCCTTTTTAGTCCTGAGAAAGAGAGGCTTGCCGATCTCTTTTTCCAGTTCGATGATATGTCTGCTTAAAGGCGGCTGTGCCATGAATAATTTTTGAGCGGCCCTTGTTATCTGCCCTTCGTTGGCGACGGTAACAAAATATTTCAGCTGTTTTATATCCATAATCGACTATCCCCGATGCTCGTTTACCCTGATTATATCTAAAAGATTACGATAATTCAAATATAGAGACAATAAGGAGCATTTTACATGGAAAAGTTTATCATTGAACCGGAAGCTAAGGTGGAAGTTATCGACCATGCCGACGTGCTGGTTGTGGGCGGCGGCCCCGCCGGCATAGCCGCGGCAGTCGCCGCGGCGCGCGCGGGCGCTGGGAGGGTGGTCCTGCTTGAGCGTTATAACCACCTTGGCGGGATGGCTACCGGGGGGCAGGTCATTCTGATCCCCTCTCTGAGCTATATGAAAACGATGATGATAAAGGGCGTTATGCTCGAAGCGGTCAGCCGGCTTGAGGCTATCCCCAACGGTTACTTTGGCCCGCGGCGGGAGATAATGGGCAGCGACGACCCTCAGTGCGTTGAAAAGTGGCGTCCCTATTTTAATATGACGCGCGACGGCTATGTCTGCTACGGAGGGTACAGCGACCCTGAAATATTCAAAATCGTCCTTCAGCAAATGGTGGAAGAGGCCGGGGTCAAGGTATATCTGCACATGCTTGCCTGTAAGGCGATATGCGGCGGCGATGAGGTGAAGGGCGTGAGTTTTGAAAGCAAACAGGGCCGGAACGCCATTCTCGCGGATGTCGTCATAGACTGCACCGGAGACGGGGACATCGCGGCATCGGCGGGCGCGGTCTTTCAGGACGCCTTCAAGGACGGCCTGCGCAACGCCTCTCTCGGTCTGGTCTACAGGCTCGGTGTGGAAGATTTTATGAAGTTTATGGATTATTCGGTGGAAAACAGCGAAGAATGGGAGAGGCACAATAAAAAACTCAACGAAATTTCCGGCTTCCCGATCGTACTTTTCCCGACCGGCAGGAGGGACGTGGCCTGGGTCGATAACTGGCTCCTCGGTTATAACTGCCTGAAGGTCGCTGACCTGACGGCGGTCGAGTTCAAAGTACGCGCCACGATCCTCGACGTTATCGGCTATATCAATGAAAATAAAATCCCAGGACTGTTCCCGGCCACCCTTCACGATACGGCCTACCAGACCGGCACGCGCGGGAGCAGACGGATTCTCGGCAAAAAGGTGCTGACGGTGAACGACGTCTATAACGGAACCGACTTTGAGGACGTCGTCGCCGTACTGCCCTCGATAGAGGTGATAACCTCCAAAGGCGGACTCGACGAGGACTACCCCGAAAAACCGACGCAGATCCCTCTTGGAGCCCTGCAGGTCGCGGATAAGAGAAATCTTCTCGTTGCCGGAAGGTGTTTTTCCTCGGACGCGCAGGCAAACAACCTGATCAATCTCATACCGCACTGTTTCGCGATGGGACAGGCGGCGGGAGTGGCGGCGGCGGTGTCGCGGCGGACCGGCGCAGATTGCTGCGACGTCGGGTACGAAGATGTCAGGCTGGAATTAATACGGCAGAATGTTTATCTTCCGTAGGTATGGATGATTCTGGCCGCCGTGTTTTTGAAAAATAAGTTGCCTGAAATGGCGGATTGGTAATAATATTGTCTATGTAAGATGGACGGTTTATTTTCTTAGATACGGGAGGCAATAAAAAAGATGACTACGAAGGTTAAATTTCCCAACAGCCGTATGGCTTCCATCAGTATGTCCGGCGGTATCCGCGAAATACTGACGCGCGCGGAGGAGATGGAGCGCGAGGGCAGAAGCATCATCCACATGGAGATCGGCCGCCCAGACTTCGATTCGCCGAAGTGCGCGAAGGAGCGGGTGATAGAGGCCCTCAACGAGGGCAACGTACACTATACGGACATGGCGGGAGCCTATGACCTCCGCTGTGCGGTGGCCGACAAGTATCACCGTGAAAACGGCATGGCCTACGTCGACGCCGATAAAAACGTCCTTATCACGAACGGCGCGATGGAGGCGCTCACCTCGACCTTCCTCACGCTCTTTGAGCCCGGAGACGAGGTGATCGTGCCCGCGCCCTATTTCTCGGCCTACGCGGATGAGCTCGCCATTGCCAGTGCCGTGCTCGTGCCTGTGCCGACGAAGATGGAAAACGGTTTCCGGCTTCAGGTGGAGGAGCTGAAAAAGGTTCTCTCTCCCAAGACCAAGGCCATCCTGATAAACTCGCCCAACAACCCCAGCGGCGCGGTGCTTACGCGGGAGGATCTTGAGGCGATCGCCGCCTTTGCCAGGGAGAACGACCTCTGGGTGATCTCCGACGAATGCTACGAGAAATTCCTTTACGACGGCGAGCATGTGAGCATCGCGAGCCTGCCCGGCATGGAGGAGCGCACGGTGACGGTCGCCGCCGCCTCCAAGACCTGGTCGATGACCGGCTGGCGCATCGGCTGGGTGGTCGCCCCCGCGGCGATGCGCCCCTATGTCAATAAGTGCCACCAGAACCTCACGACCTGCGCCAACTCCTTCGCGCAGGCTGGGGTCGTCGAGGCCTTCGCCCACGCCGACAGCGACGTGACGGCGATGGTCGCGGAGTATAAACGCCGCCGCGATATGGTTGTCAAGTGGCTGAACGATATCAAGGGCTTCGAGGCGATCACGCCCGCGGGAGCCTTCTACGCCTTCCCGCGTATCTCGCAGCTTGGTATGGACGGCTTCAAATTCTGCGCCTGGCTGCTCGAAGAGGCCGGAGTCTCGACCGTCCCCGGCGAGGTTTTCGGAATGCCGGGACATATCCGCCTCGCCTACTGCCGCTCCTATGACTACATCGAAGAGGGCATGAAGAGGATCAAAGAGGCCGTCGAAAAATAAACCTCTGCGTGAATCGCTGTTTATCTCTTTTCCCTACTCGAAGGAAATCGGCGTTTAGAAGTGCGAGTTGCTAAATAACTTTGGGCTCTGGAACCGGAGCCGTATCTTCATACGGCGAGGATGCCAGTGCCCAAAGTTATGACGCAAATCGTGCTTATAAACGCCGATTTACAGGAGATCGAAGAGAAGTTTGAGCACCAGCAGCGCCAGCACCGTGAGCATCATCGGGCGGATGAAGCGCGCCCCCTTCGTCAGCGCGCAGTGCGCGCCGAGATAGTTGCCCGCGATGCCGCATAGCGCCGCGGGCAGCGCCACGCCGTATATTATCGTCCCCGCGAAAGCGAAGGTCATTAGCGAGGCGTAGTTGGAGGCGAGGTTCAATATCTTCGCGTTTCCCGAGGCGGTCTTAAGGTCGAA
The DNA here is from genome assembly GCF_020860125.1 of Cloacibacillus sp. Taxonomy (NCBI): domain Bacteria; kingdom Thermotogati; phylum Synergistota; class Synergistia; order Synergistales; family Synergistaceae; genus Cloacibacillus; species Cloacibacillus sp. Next base: position 15,357 of record NZ_JAJBUX010000014.1, read on the forward strand.
GCCCATGAGGGCGGAGAAGGCCATGATCGCGAAGGTCCCCGTCCCCGGGCCGAAGAGGCCGTCGTATCCGCCGATCAGCAGACCGATCATAAAGGCGAGCAGCGCGGCGCGTCCGCGCTCCATTCCGGCGGAGCGATCCATCTCGCCGAGGTCTCTTCTGAGAAAAATTATCACCGCCGCGCAGGGCAGGATGATAATGAGCATCGTCTTGATCATCTGGTCGCTGAGCAGCAGCGCCGTCTTCGCGCCTACTGTGGAGCCGATGAACGAGCCGAACGCCGCGACCGCCGCCGCGCGCAGGTCGACAGCGCCGTTCCGCCAGAACTTGAAGACCGCGAGGGTGGTGCCGCAGGAGCTGGAGAACTTATTGCATCCCAGCGCGAAATGCGCCGGCATGCCCGTAAAGATATAAGCCGGTAGGGAGATTATCCCGCCGCCGCCCGCCGAAGCGTCGACAAATCCCGCGAGAAACACCAGAAAGCACACTAATATCAGCGACGTAGTTGAAATTTCAAAGCCTGCGGCCATATAAAGTCTCCTTAAAACAAAGTCAAACGCAGATTATTATATTATAATATACTCTTATAAATATATATGGCCTTTGAATATTTATTCGCGGGAAGAGAGGCGCTTCATCATGGGATACGGTATTGTAACGGAAGATATACTCGCGGCGCTGGCTGAAATAGTCGGTTCCACACACATATGGACTACGGAAGAGAAGCGCGAGGCCTGTTCGCGCGACGAGACCACGACGCTGCGCGCCGGCGAACGCTACCTGCCGGAGGCCGTCGTCGCCCCCGCCTCGGCCCGTGAAGTATCCGAGATATTGAAGCTCGCCAACCGCCATTTGATACCGGTCACGCCGCGCGGCGGCGGCACGGGACTCTCCGGAGGGGCGCTTCCCGTATGCGGGGGCATCGTCATATCCGACGAGAGGCTCAACCGTATCATCGAGATAGACGCGGAAAACCTCGTAGTGGTCACGGAGCCCGGCGTCATTACGAGCGAGATAAACGCCGCCGCCGCAGAGAAGGGGCTCGCCTACACGGGATATCCGATGAGCGTCCTCTCCTGCCACATCGGCGGCAACATCGCGGAAAACGCCGGCGGCGGCAACGCCGTCAAATATGGTGTCACGATGCGCTACGTGCTGGGGCTGGAGGTGGTGCTGCCGACGGGAGAGATACTGACGCTCGGCGGCAAGCTGATGAAGGACGTCTCAGGCTACAGCCTGAAGGAGCTCTTCGTCGGCTCCGAGGGCACGCTTGGCTACGTGACAAAGATCATCCTCCGCCTCCAGCCGCTGATGAAGAACCGCGCCGCGCTGCTGGCTCTCTTCGCCGACACCGAGACGGCGATCAGGGCGGTGCCTAAGATGATGGCGCACGGCGGCATCGTCCCCTCGTCGATCGAATATATAGACGCTTACTGTTACCGCAAGGCCTGCGGCTTTCTTAACGAGGAGCTGCCGATGGAGGGCGTCGAGGCGGTGCTGCTCGTCGAGGTGGACGGCAGCAACCAGGAGTCGCTCGATATGGATATCGAACGCGCGGGGGAGATCCTCTCGGCGGAGGGTGCGGCTGAGATCTACGTCGCCGACACGCGCTCCACGCGCGAGCGTATCTGGTCCGTGCGCCGCAATATTGACGAGGCGCTGCGTGTGACGGACCCCGTGCAGGCGGACGAGGATATCGTCGTGCCGATCGCGAAGATTCCCGAGGTCGCGCGCGGCCTGCGCGAAATAGAGAAAAAATACGGCGTACCGATCGCGAACTTCGGTCACGCGGGGGACGGCAACCTCCATCCTACGATATTGAAGCCCGCGGAGATGACGCTTGAAGAATGGGAACGTGTCGAAACGGAGATAGAATGGGATATATTCCGTCTCACCGACTCGCTCGGCGGCGTCATCAGCGGCGAACACGGCATTGGCAGCAAGCGTAAACGCTACTTCGCGGAGCTTTGCCCGCCGCAGAACCTTGCGCTGATGAAAAAGATAAAGCTCACGCTCGATCCCAACAACATAATGAACCCCGGCAAAATTTTCGACTGACGAAAGCCGGTTGAGGCGGCGCACCGCGGAAAGGAGGCGTTTATGGCGGCCCGCGCTGTGAGAACTTATACTTAAAACATACTTAGAAAAGGAGTATTGAAAATGGCGGAAAAACATAGTTACACATCTGCGCAGATCATGCATTTTTTGATTCCATCGCTTATCGGCGCCATAGTCTTTCTTCTGCCCATTCCCATGAAGGGCAGCCTCAATACCATACTTGGCATTGCGATCGACTGGGGGAAGGCGGTCCTGAAGCCATGGCTGCCGGGTACGGCGATGACGCTCGTCGTGATAGCGGCGCTGGCGTCTTTATGGGCCATGCTCTGCAAGCCTGAAAAGATCGAAAAGGACCCCTTCTGGGGAGGGCTGCTGATCGTCAAACCCTTCTGGCTCGTCTCCCGCCTTCTCGGCGCGGCGCTCTACATAGTTATCTTCTTTAAGATCGGCCCCGAAGTGGTATGGAATATGGATAACGGCGGCACGCCGGCGATAGTCCTCGCCCCCGCGCTGCTCATCATTTTCATCGTCCTCGCGGGCGTCGTGCCGCTGCTTACGGACTACGGTCTTATGGAATATGTCGGCACCTACGCGCGTCCGGTCATGGGGCCGATGTTCAAGCTCCCCGGCCGCTCCGCCGTCGACTGCCTCGCCTCATGGGTCGGCAGCTGCTCGGTCGCCGTTGTCATCACGACCAAGGTCCACGACCAGGGGTATTACTCCGACCGCGAAGCCTCGATCATCACGACGGCATTCTCCGTCATCAGTATCGCCTATATCTACGTCATGGCGGACTTCGTAGGCCTGCCGAACATGTATTTTCAGATAATGGCGGCGGTCTACGCGGTGACCTTCATCCTCGCGCTCATCATGCCGCGCATCTGGCCGCTCTCCTTGATGCCCGACACCTTCTCCGGCAAGGCCGGCAAACAGCGTGTCGGCGACGACATCCCGCAGGGATACTCGCTCGGCGACTGGGCGCTCAAGCTTGCCGTCGAGCGCTCGGCGAAGCAGACCGCGGCGATGACGGTGGATTCAGGCGTTAAAACTTTCATCTCGCTCGTCGTCAGCACGATGCCGCTAGTCGTCGCCTGGGGAACGATCGTCCTCATCATCGCGAACAACACGCCGGTATTCCAGATACTCTCCGCGCCCTTTGCCTGGTGCCTCCAGCTCATGAGGATACCTGAGGCTAAAGAGGTCGCCCCGGCCTTCCTGCTCGCCTACGCCGACCAGTTCCTCGCCGCCGTCGTCGGCTCCGGCCGCACGGCCGTCGCCGCGAAGTTTATGTGCGCCTGTATCTCCGGCACCGGCCTAATCTACATGACCGAGGTCGGCGTCCTCATCCTCCAGTCGTCGATACCGCTCGGCTTCTGGAAGCTGACGGGCATCTACTTTATCAGGGCGGTGCTCAGCATCTTCCTGCTCGCGCCCTTTGCCTGGTTCTTCTGCTAGTTAAGCGTCGCTGACGCATCTAATCAGCGGAATTGGCGTTGGGTTTGTAAAAATAACGCGAAAATAGTTCAAAGTATATGAACAGCGCAGAAAGCCATCGGCTCCTGCGCTGTTCTCGTTTTTATTGTGTGTCTGCCGCGGCTCTATTTAGCGTTGCGGCAGTGTGCCATGAGATATGCGTCGACAAAATGCCCCTCGGGATTGCGCATCCAGTCCTTCGCGATCCCCTCGACCTTGAATCCGACGGCCTTGCAGAGCTTCAGCGCGCCCACGTTGTCGGTAGGGATCTCCACCTCGACGCGTTCCATCATCAGCTCGTTGTCGGCAAGTTCAAGCGCCGTCTCCATCAGTGCCTTTCCCAGCCCCTGTCCCTGCCATTTCTGGTCGACGATGACCCTCAGCGTTGCCATCCGGCGCAGGAATATCTGGTGATTGACCTGTATCAGCACCGCGGCGCATATTTCCTGCGGGTCAGTCTCCGTCTCAAGTACGAGCATGTGGTCGAACTGTGTGAGTCCGGCAATCAGCTGTTCCGCGCTTTCATGCTGCCCGGCGGAGAAGCTGGTGAATCTCCCCTCCCTTACCTTGGCGTTTATTTTGTCGATTCCCTCTGCATCTCCCGGTGTTACGGGTCTTATCCTCATATCTCGGCACCCTCTCCGCGAAGTCTTCCCATCAGGTATTCGTTGACGAACGTACCCTTTACGACCGCGGCATGTTTTCTCGTCGCCTCCACCATAAATCCGAGGCTTTTATAGAGCCTGATCGCCCTCTCGTTGTCCGTGAGCACGAGCAGCTCCAGACGGTGGAACATCAGCTCGTTGTCGGCGCGGTCCACCAGATGTTTCAAAAGTTTGTGCCCGATTCCCATATGCTGGAAATCGGTGTCCACCATCACCGCGATAAAAGCGCTGTGCGCGCGGCACGGCTCCCGGTTCGCGATCATCACGGAGAAGCCGACGACATCGCCGTTTTCCACCGCGACGAAGCCCCTGTCCCTCTCGGTAAGTGAATTTAAAAAAGCTACCGTGGCATTGATTCTCTCGCTGGAAAGGGCGAGTACTCCCTCCCGCACTCCGTTCTGTCTCCTGATGGCGGCTATTGCCTCTGCGTCCTCAGGCGTTACAGGTCTTATTTCCAAAATGCCGGACCTCCCGAACATCTATGATGGATTCTATTGTACTCTAATCATACCCCAATCGCAAAAAGAAAAAATCAGATAAACTTTTATCATCGCTGTGATATCATCTTTTGCGGAAGGAGTGTGACGGTCAGAGAGATGAAATATAAAAGCACTCAACAGCTGGAAGACGTGAATTTTAAAGAGGCGCGGGCGTTATATAAATCGATGGGATGTTCCGACGCCGACCTCAGGGGGCCGGTCATCGGCATCGCGAATTCCTGGAACGAGCTGGTTACGGGACATTTTAACCTGCGGCAGGCGGCGGAATTTGTCAAAAAAGGCATCCACCGCGCAGGAGGCACGGCAGTGGAGTTCGGGATGATCGGCGCCTGCGACGGCCTCGCGAGCGGACACGGAGGCATGAAATATATCCTGCCTTCGCGCGAGCTGATCGCGAACAGCCTGGAGAGTATGGCGCGGGCCCACAACCTCGACGGCCTCGTGATGCTCGGCTCCTGCGACAAGATCGTTCCGGGAATGCTGATGGGCGCTGCGCGCCTCGACATTCCCGCGGTCATGGCCGTCGGCGGGCCGATGCTCGGCGGTGTTGAGTTCGACGGCAGAAAGAGTGACTCCACCTCGCTCTCCGAGGCGGTAGGCATGTTCGAGGCCGGAAAAATCGGCGCGGCGGAGCTGGAAAGGTTGGAAGAGACCTCCTGCCCAAGCTGCGGTTCCTGTTCCTTTTTCGGCACCGCGAACTCCATGGGCGCCCTCTCGGAGGCGATGGGCATGTCGCTGCCCGGCTCGGCGCTGATTCCCGCCGTATACGCGGAGCGCCTCAGAAGCTCCGAAGAGGCGGGACGCCGGATCGTCGAGCTTGTAAATAAAAATATCACCGCGCGCCGCGTGATAACGGCGGAGTCGCTGGAGAACGCTGCCGTCGTGATGCTGGCCACGGGAGCCTCGACGAACTGCGTGATGCACCTCTGCGCGATTGCCTATGAGGCGGGGCTTGACCCCAAAGAGATATTCTCGATGATCGATTCCCTCAGCGAGAGGGTCCCGCTGGTCGCGAAGGTCAATCCGGCGGCGAAATATGACATGGAGGCCTTCTACCGCTCGGGCGGCGTGCCGCAGGTGATGCGGGAGGTGCGGGATATACTGCACCTGGATGCGGTGACCGCGAGCGGTCTCACCGTCGGCGAGAATATCGACAGCTGCAAAAATCCCTACGGCACCGACCGTAACGTGATAAAAAGCGCGGCTGAGCCGTTCAGCCGTGAAAAGGGGCTCTGCCTGCTGCGCGGCAACCTCGCCCCCGACGGCGCGGTGGCGAAGCCCGCGGCGATGGACCCCTCGATGTTCAAATTTACGGGACCGGCGCGCGTCTTTGATTCCGAGGAGGAGGCGAACAGCGCGATCCTCGCGAAAGATATACCGCCCGGCAGCGTCGTCGTTGTGCGCTACGAGGGCCCCAAGGGCGGGCCGGGGATGCGCGAGATGTTCCACGCGATGAAATTCCTCTATGGGATGGGGCTCGCCAAAAGCGTCGCCCTCATCACGGACGGCCGCTTTTCTGGGACCAACAACGGCTGCTACGTCGGACACATCTCGCCGGAGGCCGCCGAGGGCGGCCCGCTCGCGGCGCTGCGCGACGGCGACCTGATAACCATCGACATCGCGAAAAAAGATATCTCCGTAGCGCTCTCCGGGGAAGAGATGGCGGAGCGGCTCAAAGATTGGCGCGCCCCGACACCAGATGCGCCGGACGGCTGGCTGCGCATATACGCGAAGCTCGCGGCCTCGGCCTCGGAGGGAGCCATGCTCAAGAGGTAAAAATTAAATTTTGTCATTTATGACTAAAATATGCGCAATACGTATTTTAATCTTGACTTTAGCGCTAACTGCGATATCATATTTATAATGATTTTGATTTAGAAAAACAAACTTTATAAAGGCAGAAAGGTGCGATTTACAATGATTATCGATGCGAAAATGGAAAAAGCGCTTAACGGACAGATCCGCGCGGAGCTGGAGTCAGCTTACCTGTATCTCTCAATGGCCTCCTGGTTCGACGCCAACGACCTCCCCGGCTGCGCCCACTGGATGAAGAAGCAGGCCGCCGAAGAGCAGGAACACGCGATGAAGATCTATGAATATGTCGTCGCCCGCGGCGGACACGTTATTCTGGAGGCGATCGCCGCCCCGCGCAACGAGTGGAAAAACGCGACCGAAATATTCCAGCAGACCCTTGAGCACGAGCAGAAGGTGACGGCCCTTATTTATGGGCTCGTTGAGAAGGCTATGGAGATGAAAGATTACGCCACGCGCGGCATGCTCTCCTGGTTCGTCCAGGAGCAGGTCGAGGAAGAGGAGCACGCGATGGAGATCCTCGCGAAGTTCAAGAAGCTAGGCGAGATCCCCATATCGCTCGCGATGCTCGACAAAGAACTTGGCGACAGATCATAACTTTTGATATAAGATGGAGGTGCCGGGCTTCAAAGGGTCCGGCACATTTTATATAGCCGGATAACAGAATATACTAAGGGGGGTAATAAGATGGGCAATATCGATATGAAGGCGCTCTTTTCACTGACCTACGGTATGTACATCGTCAGCACCGACCTTGAGGGAAAACTCAACGGACAGATCGCCAACACCGTGATGCAGATAACCTCGGAGCCAATCTGCGTCGCCACCTGCCTCAACAAGGCCAACCTCACGACGGAAATGATCGCCAAAAGCGGCCGCTTCTCCGTCGCGGTCCTCGAACTTGAGGTGCCGATGACCTTTATCGGACAGTTCGGCTTCAAATCCGGACGTGACATCGATAAATTTGAAAATGTAAAATACAGCCTCGCCGAGGCGGGGACGCCGCTCATCGAGGAGTGGAGCGTCGCGGCCTTTGACGCCAAGGTGACAAAGACGGTGGAGATGCCGAGCCACATGCTCTTTATCGGAGAGGTACAGGAATCTGTCTGCTTCAAAGAGGCGCCGCTGCTCACCTACAGCGACTACCACAAGATCAAAAAGGGCAAATCCCCGAAGACGGCCCCGACCTTCGGCTTCAACGCTCTGAAATAACGCCTTGAAGCCGCTTGAAGAGAGTCCGGCAAGGATCGCGAGCCGAGAGATTTTTGAAAAAATATATGACGACTACAACAGGCGGATCTATGTCTCTCCCGATCCGCTTCAGTTTTTATACGATTACGAAGAGACCGCCGACCGCGAGGTTGTGGGACTCATCGCCTCCGGCCTCGCCTACGGTAAAGTGGCGCAGATACTAAAGAGCGTGAAGCGGGTGCTTGACGCCCTCGGCCCCCGCCCCGCCGAATATCTCAAAAACAGCGCGCGGCGCGACCATGAGGAAAAGCTCAGCGGCTTCGTCCACCGCTTCACCGACTGCGGCGAAATGTGCGGCTTCCTCACGGCCACCGGCGAGGTGCTGCGGCACTGCGGCAGCCTTGAGGAGCTCTTTGTATCGGGCTACAACGGCGATATGAGCGCGGCGATGGAAAACTTCGCCGACACCTTCAATCGCTGCGCGGGGCGCGATAACATGTTCCTGCTGCCGAGGCCCTCGAAGGGCAGCGCCTGCAAGCGCATGGCCCTCTTCCTGCGCTGGATGGTGCGGCGCGACGACGTCGACCCCGGCGGCTGGCGCGGCATCTCCCCTGCGGAGCTGCTGATCCCCCTCGACACCCATATGTTCAATATCACGACGACCCTCGGACTCTGCCGCTCCAAGAGCGCGAACGGCAAGGCCGCCGCGGAGATCACCGAGAACTTCAAAGAGATCTGCCCCGACGACCCCGTGAAATACGACTTCGCGCTGACGAGATACGGCATCCGCGAGGAGATGACGGTGGAGGAGCTCTTCGCGAAGTGGCATCTGGAACGCTGACTCAGCTCAACAAAGCAGGAAAATCCTACGGCAGACGCATCCGCATGCTGCGGCAATATGGATAATTTGAAAATGTTCCCGCCCAGTGGCGGGAACATTGCCTTGCAATCGACGCACCGAAGTGCGCCTGCGGTTTTCCGGCCTTATTTCGCGTCGTCATCGACACGTCTAAACTCCGATTTCCTTCGGGTGGGTAAAGCGGTAAATTACGGTTTAGCAAAGATTTTGGCTCCCTCCTTGAGGGAGCTGGCTCGGCGATGTTTT
>NZ_JAJBUX010000015.1 GCF_020860125.1 Cloacibacillus sp.
CTCTGATGTAACTACCAGCCGAATCGCACGAAATCAAAGATTTCGGCTCCCTGGCTGCCTCGGAGAGGGAGGCTACAAGGGCTAGAAGCTAAACCGCAATTTATCTTTCCCCGCAATTGCGTAAATCGGCGTTTAGAAGTGCGAGTTGCTAAATAAAATGGTGGTTCCGATACCGGAGCCACCGTTTTATGACGCGAATCGTGCTTCTAAACGCCGATTTACGGTTATCTTATTATCGGCTCATAGCCGATATGCGACTCTTCCTCCGTAGTCTCCAGCTTGAAGATGACGGGGCGCAGCCCGTCGTTGCAGCTGCATATCGCCACGCCCGGTTTTCTGATCCAATCACCGTAGTAGAATAATCCCTCTCCCGCGCTATGCGCGAGCGCAAAGGCGTACTGGTAGACGGCCTTCCATGCCTCGTCGCAAAAGCCCTCCGGCTTCGCGTAATCGGCATAGAATGTCTGTCCCTCTTTGAGCATGGGGCAGGCGCTAAGCCCCTCCGCGCCATATTCGCGCGCCAGTTCCTCATCGAAGGTGGTTTTGAGCACCGTTATTTTGACCTTTTTCATTTATCCTGTCTCCCGATATTTAAAGATAGGCGAGCAGCATCTCGCGCAGCACCTTGCAGGCGAGCGCCGTGGAGGCTCCCGAGTGGTCGTAGTGCGGCGAAAGCTCGCAGATGTCGAAGGCCTTTATGTTCAGGCCGCGCAGAGACAGGAGAGCCGCGAGCAGCTCCGTGAAGCGCAGGCCTCCGGCCTCGGGCGTTCCCGTGCCAGGGAACTCGGCGGGGTCTACGACGTCAAGGTCGAGCGTAATGTAGAGCGGCGCATCGCCGATCTCCTTCACGGCTTCGCCGATGGTATCAGCGCGGAATTTTTCCATTCTCGTATGCGTATCCGACCATAGCATCTCTTCGCGGCTGCCGGAGCGGATGCCGAACTGGCATATCCTTCCGTCTCCGAGAATGTCGTGACAGCGGCGGATCACCGAGGCGTGCGAGAGTTCCTCACCCATGTAGCCGGTGCGCAGGTCCGCGTGGGCATCGAAGTGGACGAGGCGCAGTCCGGGATATTTTTTCGCCGCCGCGCGCACCGCACCGAGCGTCACGAGATGTTCGCCGCCAAGCAGGACGGGGATCTTGTCCGCCGCCATGATCTCCGCCGCCGTATCCTCAATTGCGGACAGTGCCTGCGCGGCGTTGCCGAAGGGCAGGTCTAGGTCCCCCGCGTCAAATACAGAGTAATCCTCAAGGTCTCTGTCCTGGTAGGGGCTGTAGGTCTCGATCCCGAAGGATTCGGCGCGCATCGCGGCGGGGCCGAAGCGCGTGCCTGGGCGGAAAGATGTCGTGGAGTCGAACGGCGCGCCGAAGAGAACGGCGCGCGCCTCCGTATAGGAGGCGCCGCAGCCGATAAATCCCTGGATATTTGTCTCCATCTAGTCTGTCAGCTCTAGTTCTCTCTTCACGTAGTTCGGCAGCATGAAGGCGCCGGTGTGGAGATCTGTGTTGTAGTATTTTGTCTCAAGGCCGAGGGCGTTCCAGGCGGCGGCGTCGAGGTCTTTGAGCGGATCGAATTTTTTCGAGGCGAAGCCGAAGAGCCAGTGTCCCGAAGGATAGGTGGGGATGTGGGCCTGATAGACGCGGCAGACGGGGAAAAAGTCTTCTATGCGCCGGTGGGCGCGCTTCATCGAGGCCTGATATGAATCGTAGTAAGGATTCTCATGCTGATTGACGAGGATGCCGTCATCCGTCAGCGCCCGGAAGCAGTTACCGTAAAATTCCTTTGTGAAGAGTCCCTCGCCCGGGCCGAAGGGGTCCGTCGAGTCGACGATGATAAGGTCGTATTTTTCCTCGACCGTGCGCACGAATTTAAGGCCGTCCTCAAAATAGAGGGTGACGCGCGGGTCATCGAGCTTGCGGGAGGTGAAGGGCAGCAGCTCGCGGCAGACCTTGACGACCATTTCGTCAATGTCCACCATGTCGATCTTTTCGATGCTCTTGTAGCGTGTGAGCTCGCGCACCGTGCCACCGTCGCCGCCGCCGATGACGAGGACGCGCCTGACGTTCGGGTTGGTCGCCATCGGGACGTGGACTATCATGTCGTGGTAGATGAATTCATCCTTTTCGGTGAGCATCATCAGCCCGTCGAGGGTGAAGAAGCGCCCGAACTCCTCCGAGTCGAAGACGTCTATCTGCTGAAAGGGGCTTTTGCCGCCGAAGAGCTGTTTCTTTATTTTGATCGAAAAACGTACTGTAGGCGTATGTTCCTCTGTGTACCATAATTCCATTGTTTTATTCCTCCTATTTTACAGTATAGAGATAGTTTAACTCCATATCCTGCGGCCCCATAACGAGGCTGCCCTTTTCCTTCGCGTAAAGAATGTAGTCGAGCGCCTCCCGTGTCACCTCTTCGCCCGGGGCAAGGATCGGGATACCGGGGGGGTAGCACATGACGAACTCCGCGGAGATCTTTCCCACCGTCTCCCTGATCGGCAGCGGGCTGCTTGGCGCGTAGAAGGCCTCCTGCGGCGTCATACGCACTACGGGTGGGATGTACTCGTGATCCAGCAGTTTGATCCCTTCTCGTCCATGCAGGCGTTTTATCTCGGAGAGCGAGGCGACGAGGCGTTCTATCGCGTAGTGGTTGTCGCCGACGGAGATGATCGCCAGCATATTCCCCATGTCGCCGAACTCTATCTGTATCCCGTAGTCGTCGCGCAGAAGGTCGTAGACCTCGACGCCCGCGAGTCCGATCTTCAGCGTGTTGACGGAGAGCTTCGTCGTGTCGAAGTCGAAAATATATTTCCCGTCGATTATCTCGCGTGAGAAGGCGTAATAGCCGCCGATCTTGTTAATCTCGCCGCGGGCGTATTCGGCGAGCGAGACGACGCGCGCGAAGGTCTCCATTCCCTCCGTGGCTAGGGCCTTGCGCGCGATGTCAAGCGAGCTCATGAGAAGGTAGGAGGCGCTGGTCGTCTGAGTGAGGTTGATCACCGTGCGGACGTAATCCGGGTTCACGCGGCCGCGCTTCATTATCAGCAGCGAGCTCTGCGTCAGCGAGCCGCCCGTTTTATGCATGCTGACCGCCGCCATGTCGGCCCCCGCCTCCATCGCCGTGAGCGGCATGTCGCCGCCGAAATAGAAGTGGGTGCCGTGGGCCTCGTCGATGAGCGCCGCCATTCCCGCGCGGTGCGCCGCCTCGGTGATGCGCCGCAGGTCGGCGCAGATACCGTAATAGGTCGGGTTGTTGACGAATACGGCCTTGGCCTCCGGATGGGCGGCGATCGCCGCCTCCACGTCTTCCGCGCACATTCCTAACGAGATACCGAGCTCCGGGTGGATGCCGGGATCGACGTAGACGGGGATGATGCCGCAGAGGATGAGGGCGTTGATCGCCGATTTGTGGACGTTTCGCGGAATTATTATCGAATCGCCGCGCTTGCAGACGCTCATTATCATCGCCTGAACTGCGGCGGTGGTGCCGCCGATGATCAGAAAGGCGTCGTCCGCGCCGAAGGCGTCGGCGGCCAGCGCCTCCGCCTCTTTGATTACGGAGGTCGGATGGCTGAGGTTGTCGAGCGGCTTCATGGAGTTGACGTCGACAGAAAGGCAGCTCTTGCCGAGAAATTCCGTCAGCTCAGGCGTTCCGCGTCCCTGCTTGTGTCCGGGGACGTCGAAGGGAACCACGCGTCCCTGGCGGTACTCCGTAAGCGCATCTAACAGCGGGGCCCTGTCCTGGGCGAGTTTGTATGTTTTTTCTCTCATCGCGCCCACTTAATACATATTCATTCCGTAGTAGATCTCAAGCATCTCTTTCGTGATGCGGTCGGTGATCGACAGACGTTCTTCAGGAGGCAGCTCGCGGGGATCGATGTTGAAGAGGTAATCTGCGAGCCTTATCTCCTTCAGCATCATCTTTGTGTGGAAGATGTTCGACTGGTAGACGTTGATGTCTATCGCGTCATATCGGCGCAGCGTCGCTTCGTCAATATAGTTCTGGATGGAATTTATCTCATGGTCCTTGTAATACTTCTTTCCGTCTATGTCGCGCGTGAAGCCGCGGATGCGGTAGTCGAGCGCGATGATATCGGAGTCGAATTGACCGATGAGGTAGTTCAGCGCGTTCAGCGGCGATATCTTTCCACATGTCGAGACGTCGATATCGACGCGGAATGAGCTGATGTCGTTGTTTGGGTGAAATTCGGGGTAGGTGTGTACGGTCACGTGGCTCTTGTCCAGATGGGTGACGACCGTTTCGCGTTCTTCATTGATCTTCTGCGCCCAGCAGCCGCGGTTGCAGGAGTCGTCGATCTGTGCCGGCGGCACAGATTCCTCGGAGATGAGGATGGTGACGCTGGCGCCCTGAGGGTCGTAGTCCTGTTTAGAGATATTCAATATGCAGGCGCCGATGATGTCGGTGACGCCGCACAATATCTTAGTAAGCCGTTCGGAATTATACTGCTCGTCAATGTAGGCGATATAATCCTGCTTTTCCCGGTCTGTCTTTGCGAAACAGATGTCGTAAATGTTGAAACTCAACGTTTTTGTCAGGTTGTTGAATCCATAGAGCTGGATCTTATCTTTCAACCCTATCCCCACGTCCCTTCTCAAGCCGAGGCTTTATATTTTTCGCGGCAAATGACGCCGCAGTTAAATTAGAACTATACATATAAAAGAGCGCGTTGTCAAAGGTCTGTGCAAACGTTTGCTTAGTGGTTCCGCATACCAAAGACCCGCGGCTGCCCGCGGGTCTTTGGTATTACAAATGTTGTTCTGCTTATTTGCCGCTGAACTTTATCTTCAGGTACTTTTCGGGAACCTTGACGTTGGTGGCGTTCATGTAGCCCTTGCCGAGGATGTAGGTATCCTGGTAGATGAGCATCATGTTCTTCTTGGTGACGCCGGTTCCGAGGTCGGTGTAGTTCTGGCCGTTCCACTTCGCGCCGGGGGTGTACTCGGCGTAGCAGGCGAGGAGGTCTTTCTTGCTTCCGAGCTTCGCTTTGCCTTCAACGATGCGCTTGCCAAACTCGGCGAGTGCGGCGCTGTTCGTATAGCCGTAGGAGTAGGCCCAGGTTCCCATGCGGCCCTTTGCGCCGGCGTCGGAGACTGACTTTTCAACCTTCTTGAGGATGACGGGCCAGTTTCCGGATTCCTTCTGGAGGTCGATCCCGAAAGCTCCGGGGTAACCCATGAGCGGTGAGGGAAGGTCGGCTTCGATGAAGTATCCGCCGAACTTCGCGAGCTGCTTGAGAAGCGGTTCTGTGTGGGCGTCGTTGGTGCAGAAGAAGGCGGTGTCTTTTCCGTACTTCTTGACCCATGCCGGTGTCTTTTCAAGGATGAACTGCTGAGCTCCGGCCACGCCTACGTCGCTCGTGGGGTCGGGAGCCGTCTCAAAGACGAACTTGAGTCCGAGGTCTTTGCAGGCCTGCTCCATGATCGCGCGGCGGCGTCCGAGAGTCTCGTAGCTCATGTGGCGCGGGAAGGAGATATGGACGAAGGTTTTACATCCGAGCTTCTTCGCGGTGTCGATGATGAGGTATCCGCGTGATACGAAGTCGGCGTTGACGTCAAGGTCAGCGACGGATGTGATAACGTTCGGGTCTTCATGGGCTTCGCCGGCGAAGCAGAGGATATCCTTCCTCTTCTCCTTAACGCGGCGGAAAGCTTCCGCCGTTCCCGGAATAGCCTGGTTGACGACGATGACCTTCATCTTGGGGTCGTCGGCAAGTCCGGCGATCTGTGAGATAGTGGTCTCCATCTCCGACATAAAGTTGTCGGGATAGGTGAGGTGCTGAATCATACCGCCGTTTGCCACATCGCCGTATTTCTTGATCATCAGCTCTGCTCCACGAAGGTCGTCTTCGCTCTGTGATACGGTTCCGGTCACTATTCCGATGTGGAACGGTGCCTCGGCTGCCATTGCCGCTGTGCTTACGAAGAGCGCAAGCAACGCCGCAAACAATAAAAGCATAGCTTTCTTCATGAGGATTCCTCCCAAGTTTTTTTGCCGCGTCTCGAAACTGTGCACTTAATTTTTCACGTAAACAATCTCTGGGAAGCGTGCGTCTGCCGCAGCAGATAGCCAGATTATAGACTACCTGTCTCACGGATGTCAATAAAAAAGAGTTCTTATATATCAGCTGAACGTAATGTATAACTAATTAAAATAGTAAACCTTTAAGTTGTATAGTAAAAATTTTCAGTGCTTGACATATTCCGTACGTGGTTTAATATAAAGACATATACAGATCCGGGCCAGTTTTTGAGGCTATTTGGATAGTGTTTTTAGTTACCCGATATATCAGTAATTTAAGTAATAAAAAATAATGTGATTTACATTCTGTTTTTTGTAGAATCGCCTATAAGACCACTGAAAAATATCCTTACAGGAGGCAGTTGTCTACTATGATAAAGAAAGAAAGAGTTGAACGTCTGGCGAGTACATTGAGGGATAAAGGGCTTGACGCGCTTTATATCGGCCCCTCCACAGATCTTGAATACATCGGAGGTCTTGATACTCATCCGGACGAACGTGTGCGCGGCCTGATGGTCGCTAAAGACGCGCGCTGCTTTGCGATGACCCCGCTCCTCTATAAGGAGGAGATCGTCAACGCCTTCGGAGACGTCCCCTTCTATGCGGAATGGAACGACCACGAGGGTTTTACCGGGGCCTTTCGCCGCGGCTGCGAGCATCTCGGCGTCGTCGGCGGCAAGATAGCCTTCAACGACGGAGTCCGCGCGGTGGATATGCTGGCGGTACGCGATTCGATGCCGATGGAGATGGTCAACGGCGTGGATCTGCTTGCCGGACAGCGGTCACAGAAGGATGATGAAGAGCTTGAACTGATGCGCGAGTCGTCGCGTATCGTCGACAAGGTGGTCGCGAAGCTCCAGAAGTTTATCCGTCCCGGCATGAAGGAGCGCGATGTGGCGAAGATGATCCCTGAGTTCTTCGAGGAAGAGGGCGTCATCCAGATGTCCTTCAGCCCGATCGTCGCAAGCGGCCCTAACGGTTCGATGCCGCACTATTCTGGCGGAGAGCGTCTCATCGGCGAGAACGACATCATCATCCTCGATCTCGGCGGCAGATATAAGAGTTATTGCTCAGATACGACACGCACCCTCTTTACCGGCACGCCCACGGAAGAGATGAAAAAGATATACGAGATCGTGAAGCGGTCGCAGGCCGCAGGCGAGGCCGCCGTTAAACCCGGCGCGACGGGGCAGGATGTCGACCGCGCGGCGCGTCAGGTCATTATCGACGCGGGCTACGGGGAGTTTTTCTTCAACCGCGTGGGACACGGAGTCGGCCTCGCGGTACATGAGAGCCCCTACATGATCGAAGGCAACGACGTTCCACTTGCGCCCGGCAACGTATTCAGCGTTGAACCTGGAATATATATCCCCGGCAAGTTCGGAGTGCGCATAGAGAACCTTGTAGCGGTGCGCCCCGACGGCAGCGGCGAGGCACTGAACCACTTTACCCGCGAACTTACGGTATGCGGGGACTGATCTGTTGAAAGACACGGAAGGGACATCTGTATAGTTTCCCTTCCGTGTTTTCCATATATGTACCTAAATTGAGGAGGAACGATTTACCATGAGAAGAGCAACTGTCTTTCTTTTCACATTGATTACCGCGTCATTTTTGGCGACGGCGGCCTTCGCCGATGCTCCCTTCCACATCGGAGTCGCCACGCTTACCGTTTCCCAGGCCGAAGATACCTACCGCGGCGCCGAACGGCTTATCAAGGAATACGGTGATGTCGCAAACGGCGGCATGATCAAACATGTCACAATGCCTGACAACTTTATGTCTGAGATGGAGACGACGATCTCCCAGATAGTCGGTCTTGCCGACGACCCTAAGGTAAAGGTCATCGTCGTTGACGACGCGATCCCCGGAACGACGGAAGCCTTCCGCCGCGTTAAGGAGAAGAGGAAGGATATCCTCTGCTTCGCCGGAGAGCCGCAGGAAGACCCGAACGTTATCACAAGCACCGCGGACTTCGCGATCGGCGTCGACAACATCATGCGCGGATATCTCATCATCAACACCGCGAAGAAGCTTGGCGCTAAGACCTTCGTCCATATCTCCTTCCCGCGCCACATGAGCTACGAGCTGCTTTCCCGCCGCCGCGCGATCATGGAGCAGGCCTGCAAAGATCTCGGACTGAAGTTTGCCTTTGAGACGGCTCCCGACCCCACGAGCGACGTAGGCGTAGCCGGAGCGCAGCAGTTCATCCTTGAAAAGGTTCCCGCGTGGGTACAGAAGTACGGCAAGGATTCAGCCTTCTTCTGCACTAACGACGCTCAGACCGAACCGCTTCTTAAGCAGGTTGCCAAGCAGGGCGCGATCTTTGTCGAGCCCGACCTTCCCTCACCGCTTATGGGTTACCCCGGAGCCTTCGGCATCGACCTCAAGAATGAGGCCGGAGATTGGCCCGCGATCATGAAGAAGGTCGAAAAGACCGTAATCGCCGCCGGCGGCAAGGGACGCATGGGAACATGGCCCTACTCATACGGCTGGAGCACCGTCTGCGCCCTCGCCGAATACGGCAAGCGTATAACCGAAGGCAATGCGAAGCTCTATAACCTTAAAGACCTCTGGAAGTGCTACGACAAGTATACCCCCGGCGCGGAGTGGAACGGCGCTCCCTACTTTGACATGGCGAAGCAGATGAAGATAAAGAAATTCGTCCTCGTCTATGAGGATACCTATGTCTTTGGACGCGGCTACATGGGCGTAACCAAGGAAAAGGTTCCTGAGAAGTATATCAAACTTAAGTAGCGTATCAAGGCAATGCCATAAAGTCTTTCCGGCGCTTTGCGCCGGAAAGACTTTTGTAAAGTAAGGACACACTCCGGATGGCAGTTCTTCTTGAGTTTTTAAGTAAAAACCGCTAAGATACATTACGCTTTGTCCATTAAAGTGAAACGACAGAGATATATTTTTAGGTAAATTAAGAGGTGAAATGTATGTCCATGGAAATTCCCCTTTTGAAGATGGAGAACATCGGAAAAGAATATTTCGGCAACCGGGTTCTTCAGGGTGTAACATTTTCACTGCGGCCCGGAGAGATAATGGGGCTGGTCGGAGAAAATGGCGCGGGAAAATCAACCTTGATGAATATCCTCTTCGGGATGCCGGTCATTCAGGAGACGGGTGGATATGAGGGGAAAATTATTATCGAAGGGCAGGAGGTTCGTTTCAAAGACCCTCTTGACGCCCTCGGAGCCGGCATCGGAATGGTCCATCAGGAGTTTTCTCTGATCCCGGGCTTTACAGCCACGGAAAATATTCTTTTGAACAGGGAATCCGTCAAGTACAACGCGCTAGTAGAGGTATTCGGAGAGAGACTGATGACGCTCAACAGGCCGGATATGAGGTCAAGGGCCGAGAAGGCCATTAAGACGCTGGGCGTCGACCTTAGCCCCGAAACGCTGATCAGCGAAATGCCGGTAGGTCATAAGCAGTTTACCGAAATCGCGCGCGAAATAGACAGAAGCAAGACGAGGCTTCTCGTCCTCGACGAACCTACGGCGGTCCTCGCCGAAAGCGAAGCTACGGTCCTCATTTCGGCTCTCAAAACACTTTCCAAACAGGGTATCGCAATAATATTTATTTCACACAGACTCCAGGAGATCATCGATCTCTGCGACAAGCTCATCGTCCTTCGTGACGGCCGCGTCATACAGGAAGCGTACACGAAGGATACCAACGTCCGTCAGATAGCTGCCTGGATGGTGGACAGAAAAGGCGACAAAGCGGAAGAGGAAAAGGCGGAAAAGACGGAGAAAAAGATCGGCGAGGTCATTTTGCGTACGGAGCATCTTTGGGTCGACATGCCCGGAGAGACGGTACGCGACGTATCTATCGAGGTCCGTCAGGGCGAGATCCTCGGCTTCGGCGGATTGGCCGGACAGGGAAAGGTTGGTATCTCCAATGGTATCATGGGGCTCTACGCCGCGGGCGGAAAAGTATTCCTGCGCGGCAAGGAGATAAAGCTCAACGACCCTGACGCCTCTCTGAAAGAGGGTATGGCCTTTGTTTCGGAAGACCGCAGAGGCGTAGGGCTTTTGCTTGAAGAGGGAATCGATTGGAATATAACCTTCACCGCGATGCAGGTGCAGGAAAAATTTATTAAAAAGCTGCTTGGCGGGCTCGTCAAGTGGCGTGACGACAAGGCGGTGGATGAATGCACGCGGGAGTATATAAAATCCCTCGAGATCCGCTGCACAGGCCCCAACCAGCGCGCGATAGAGCTTTCCGGCGGAAACCAGCAGAAGGTCTGTCTCGCGAAGGCCTTTGCCGTGAACCCGGAGATACTCTTTGTCTCAGAGCCGACGCGCGGTATTGACGTCGGCGCGAAGAAGCTCGTTCTCGATACGCTGCGCAAGGTCAACGAAGAGGACGGAACGACGATCATCATGACCTCCTCCGAGCTGGAAGAGCTGCGTTCCATCTGTGACCGCATAGCCATAATAAACGAAGGCAAGGTATCCGGCATCCTGCCGGCGTCGGCGCCCGCCGAAGAGTTCGGACTGCTGATGCTCGGTCACGTCGAAGAACCAGCTGCCGTAAATTGATAAAGGGAACGTAGGTGAGCAAAAAATGAAGAACAAACTACAAGAATTTATTGAAAACGCAGGATGGCCGCGAATAATAATCGCCCTTTTCCTGTTCGCGCTCTTTATCGCCGCACCCTTTGTGGGCGTAAGGATCGACGCGTCGCTCTCCGATACGCTTGTGCGCATCGGAATGAACGGGATACTCGTCCTCGCGATGGTTCCGATGGTCCAGTCAGGCTGCGGCCTTAATTTTGGGCTGCCGCTCGGCATCATCGCCGGCCTTCTAGGCGCCGTCACTTCGATTCAGATAGGCATCAGGGGCAGCGTTGGTTTCCTTCTTGCTGCGGCGATCGCCATCCCCATAGCCGTTGTTTTCGGCTGGCTGTACGGACAGCTGCTGAACCGCGTCAAGGGAGACGAAATGATGATTGCGACTTACGTAGGTTTCTCGTCGGTCGCCCTAATGTGCATAGCCTGGCTGCTCCTTCCCTACACGAGCCCGACGATGATCTGGGGTTACGGCGGTTCGGGGCTGCGTACGACGATAAGCGTTGAGGGTTTTTGGCTCAACGCGCTCAGCAAGTACATAAACATCCAGATAGGTGAATTTTTCTATGTGCCGGTGGGAATGTTCCTCTTCTTCGCCTTCGTGGCCTTCCTTGTATGGGCCTTCTTTAGGACCAAGATAGGGACGGCGGTGACGGCGGTCGGCTCGAACCCAGAATTCGCGCGCGCATCCGGCATCAACGTAGACCGCATGCGCACCATTTCTGTTATCCTCTCAACGGTGCTCGGCGCGCTCGGCATCCTCGTCTATGAACAGAGCTTTGGATTCATCCAGCTCTACATGGGCCCCTTCTACATGGCCTTCCCCGCGGTTGCCGCGATCCTGCTTGGCGGCGCCTCCGTCAATAAGGCGACGATGGTCAACGTCGTGGTCGGAACCTTCCTCTTCCAGGGGATACTGACCATGACTCCCTCTGTAATTAACAGCGTCATGCAGACGGACATGTCTGAGGTCATTCGTATTATTGTCAGTAACGGCATGATCCTTTACGCCCTTACGAGGAAAGTGACGGTGAAACGCTAATGGCTGACAAGAATCGTGAACTGAAAAATATGCTGGCCGACTACGCGGTGCCGATAGTCTTTATCGGACTTTCCGCGCTCGCCATCCCGCTCTCTGGCTTCTCCGCCACGTACCTGATCCAGGAGATGTTCACGCGTCTGGCGAGAAACTCTTTCCTCGTCCTATCGCTGCTCATCCCGATACTCGCGGGAATGGGACTTAACTTTGGTATGGTCCTTGGCGCGATGGCCGGACAGATAGGGCTCATCTTTGTCACCGACTGGGCCGTCGTCGGCTGGGAGGGAATGCTGCTCGCCGCGATCGTGGGAATGCCCATTGCGATAGTACTCGGCTACATCTGCGGCGCGGTCCTCAACCGGGCAAAGGGCCGTGAAATGGTGACGTCGTATATCCTCGGGTTCTTCATCAACGGAGTCTATCAGCTGATCGTGCTCTATTGTATGGGCAATATCCTCCCGATATCGAACCCGCAGCTGGTCCTCTCACGCGGATATGGCATACGCAACGCGATAAACCTTACTGGGGTCCGTCACGTCCTCGATAATCTCATTCCATTCAAGATCGGCACGATCGACGTACCAGTGGCGACATTCATACTGATCGGCGTATTCTGTCTCTTCATTATATGGTTCCGGCGTACGAAGCTGGGGCAGGACATGCGTGCGATCGGGCAGGATATGGCGGTAGCGGATTCGGCCGGTATCCCTGTGGAACGCACGAGGATAATAGCGATCGTGATCTCCACGGTGCTGGCCTGCTTCGGACAGATAATATTTCTCCAGAATATAGGCACGATGAATACCTACAACAGCCACGATCAGGCCGGTATGTTCGCCATCGCCGCCATTCTCATAGGCGGAGCCTCCGTCAGCCGCGCGACTATCGCCAATGTCTTTGTCGGCGTCGTGCTCTTCCACCTGATGTTTGTCGTTTCTCCGATGGCGGGCAAAGAGCTCATCGGACAGGCGCAGTTGGGAGAATATTTCCGCGTCTTTGTCTCCTACGGCATCATTGCGCTGGCTCTCGTTCTTCACGCCTGGAAGCGCCAGCGTGATAAGGTTGAGGCCAGAAGAAGCCTGAGAGGAGAATAGCTATGGTTGCCAATATCAATAAAAAGAGGCTGGTCATACGTTTGGCGCTGGTCGCACTTCTGGTCCTCCTCTGTTTTGTCCTCTACTATATCGGCAAGGAGCACGAGGTGCTGCTTGACAACAAGACCGTAACTATCGAAGGCCGCGAGTATCAGGAGATCCCCTATATGAACGTGGTCGTTGACGGTGACGAGGATAAGGCGATGGAGTTCTACGCCGGCGACCGCGACGTCGTTAAACTTAAAGGCCCGAGCCATACGCTCAAGGTGACCGTTATCAACGAAGACACCGAAGAAATCACCAAGACAGTGGAATACAAACTAAGCCTGGGATCGGTGTCGAGTACGATGTATTCGCTGCCCGCCATCGTCGAAAACGCACCTAACGCGGAACTTCCGCTACCTAACATCAACGCAGTGGAAGAGAGCAACGGCGAAGGAGATGCTCCGCAGGAGGCTATACCCTCCACAGAAGCGCCGGTACTTTCAGACTAAGGCACAAATAAGAACAATACAAAATAAAGAATGCTCTCCCCCAGCGGGGGAGCATTTTTTATGCCGTGCGTTTATCTTATGTCAATATTTATATACTCAACTAGATAAATTTTGGAAGAGTTGGTATAAAAATATAAGAAGTGTATTTTAAAATAGATTTTTTCTAATAAATTAAGATAATAATATAAAATGCATACCAATAATATAAAAGATATGCTATCCTATCTTTCGAGGTGAAAGGAAATGGAAGAAAAGTCATTATCGGCGCAGGTATATGAAAAAATCAAAGGGGGGATAATTTCCCTTAAATATCCCCCGGGTTCGGTGCTCAAGGAACGGGAGCTGTCGGAAAGCCTCGGTGTGAGCCGTACGCCTGTGAGGGAGGCGATACAGCGGCTGTCGCAGGAATTCTGGCTTGTTCCCGGAGAGGGGAAACGAATGCAGGTGCGCCCGGTCACGATCGCCGACGTACACGAGATCATCCAAATACGAAACTTAATGGAATATGCCGCCATAGACGAAATGCTAAAGAACGGGGAACCGCGGGTGGTTGCCGGTCAGTTGGACTCGATATTAAATGAGATGAAATCAGCTACGGAGGAATACGTATTTACCACGCTGGATTTGAAGTTCCATTACCTTGTGGTCGAAAGCATGAAAAACGAAAGGCTGCTGAGATTCTGGAGCACCGTCCAGGACGAGGTGCTGCGAATGGGATTACTGGTGCTCAAAGGAAAAGACCATTGGCACGAAGTGATAAAGGAACATGAGCACCTGGTAGATATGCTGTGGAACAAAGATGCAGAGAAAATTAAGTTCGCGATGAAAGAGCATCTGGAACATAGTTATGCGGCTTTGATAAGGGATTTAGAAGAACGTATCACAAATTAAAAATAAAAATAAAGATAGAACAGCAAAGTTAAAGCGGAGAGCCAATCAAAATGGTTCCTCCGTTTTTTTGTTTTTATAAAAACGTATGCTCTTGACAAATTTGCATCCAAAATAGATAATTTGTATGCAAATAAGAAAAACATATCCCTTTAATAAAATTGCATATTATAAAGCGATATAAAGTTTGAAAGGAGTAGGTATTGTGAAGTTTAAAGTTTTAGCGAAAAGCGGAGAAGAAAAGGTAATCGATTTTATCCCGAAGCATATTATCAACGCAGGCTATACCGGGCGCGATCAGGCAGCGGTTCAGGCACATATCGATGAGTTGAAAGAAGAGGGAATACCAGCACCCGACAAAACGCCTGTCTACTTTGTGAAATTTATCGATAAAATTACGCAGTCAGGAGGATTTGAAGTTCTTGACGAGACAGACCACTCGGGAGAAGCGGAATTTGCCCTCTTTTTTGCTAAAGACGAAATATATGTTGGCGTCGGCAGCGACCATACCGACCGCAAACTTGAAACTGTGGACATACCAAAGGCAAAACAGATATATCCCAATACCATCAGCAAGGAACTTTGGAAGCTGAGCGACGTTATTGACCACTGGGACGACATCACCCTGCGCAGCTGGATAAAGGTAGACGGAGAGAGAAAGCTCTTCCAGGAGGCGAAGCTGACGGCCATGCTGGACGCGGCGGATCTTGTGGAGAGGGCGAAGAAACTCCTTTGTGATCCGAATGACACAGATGGGTTGGTCCTCTATTCGGGAACCGTCGCATCTCTTTTTAAAGCAGACTACAGCCCCTATTTTGAGACAGAGCTTGAGGATCCGATCCTTGGCCGCAGGCTGGGCAACGTCTATGAGATGACCTGCAAGTCATCCTGGTATAAAGGCAATTAAATAAGTTTTCCATATATAAACAAAATCAGAGGAGGCGCTTTTGTTATGGCAAAGCAGGAATACGAAATTCGCGATGTGGATCTTCACGGAGAATGGCGGCTGGTAGAGGGCGGTTATAACGGTACGATGGAGAAAGTTCTTTCTTATGACCCCGAGACGGGAAACTACACAAGGCTGCTGAAATTCCCGCCTAAAACAGAGATGCCTGAGGTTCTCTCGCATGATTTCTGTGAAGAGATATACGTGGTAGACGGCTATCTGACCGATACTGACAAAAACATCACAATGTGCAAAGGCTACTATGGCTCACGCCTTCCCGGTATGAAACACGGCCCTTACAGCATTCCCCTCGGCTGCATGACGATGGAGTTCCGTTATCAGGACCCCGGGAAGCCGATTGACCCAGAATGTTCGCTCCTTAAGAATAAACTCGGCGCACCCAGATAAAATAACGAGTTTATCTTATTAATAAGAGGCGTTTATATGACGCATAAACGCCTCTTTATTCTCATCTTTGATATTTGAAGGAGAAAAAATATTATGAAACCAAACCTTTCTGTAGAATACTGCGGCGTTAAATTTAAAAATCCGATGGTCATCGCCTCGGCTTCTCCGAGCAAGAACGGCGAATATATGCGCCGCTGCGCCGAGTCGGGAGCGGGGGGCGTAATCGCCAAGACCTACAGTCCCGAGCCTCTCGCGCAGAAATATGTCTCGCCGCGCTTTACGGTCCTCCATAAGAAGGGCTGGCCCCACAACTACTCCAACTATTCATGCGAATTTCTCGCCACCTACAACACCGAGGAATGGATGCGGGAGATGGCTGCCGCGAAGAAGGCGTGTGACGAACGCGGCTGCACGCTTGTCGGCAGCATCTCGGGAAATTCAAAGGAGAGCTGGATTGAGCTGGCGAAACGCATGGAGGATCTAGGCCTGCCGATGCTTGAACTCAACTTTGGCTGCCCGCATCCCAAGGATCTTGGCTACAAGAGCGGGCAGGAGCTTGGAAATTCGCCGGAAGCGGCGGCGGAAGTGATGCGTATCGTCTGCGAAGCCGTTAAGATTCCGGTATTTGTAAAGCTCACCAGTGAGGCCGTCAGTATCGTTGATGTGGCGCAGCGCTGTAAGGGCGCGGGTGCGGCGGGTTTCACGGTTGTTAACCGTTTCTCGGCTCTTGATGTGGATATTGAAACGGGACGCCCGATCCTCCACGGTGGATTCGCCGGTGTCGGCGGCCCATGGATGAGGCCGATAACTCTCAAGTGGATCGCGAAGATCGCTGAGGCGACCGGAATGCCGATCTCTGCGACTAACGGGATCTTCAGCTGGGAAGATGTGATCAAGTGCATCATGTGCGGCGCGACCACTGTGCAGACCTGCACGGCGATCATGTACGGCCCGAAACAGTTCGGCGAGGTTAAGACTTTCCTTGATGGCGTGGAAAAGTATCTTGTCGACCACAATATCGACGATATCAACAAGCTCCGCGGCATCACCCTGCCTCAGATAATCACCTGGGACAAGGTAGACCGCGAGCATACGGCGATCAGCGCAGTATGTCAGGATAAGTGTATCGGCTGCGGTCTCTGTCCGAGCTGGTGCTTCTATGATGCGATAAAGATCGTTGATGTCAACGGCAAAAAGAAGTCCTACATCGATCCGGATAAGTGCGACGGCTACGGTCTCTGCGCCGCGCTCTGTCCGAAGGACGCGATTGAGATGAAGGGCGAAGTACCTGTCTATCTGGGTGACTTTAACTAAGAGGATAGAAGATGTCAAAAGACGGCAGATTTGCCATCGTTCGCGGGGGCGGAGATCTTGCGACGGGGATCATCTACAGGCTGTGGAGAAGCGGTTTTCGAGTTCTTTCGCTTGAAACGCGCACGCCGCTTGTGGTGAGGCGTACAGTATCGGCCGCCTCTGCCGTCTTTAATGGAAGCGCCGTCATCGATGGGATGCCGGTGAAAAAAATATCGTCCGCGGATGAGGTATTTGTGGTCGGAGATGTCTCCGTACTGGTAGATCCGGAGGGTGACTCGATAAAAAAACTGCGTCCGGATTTACTTGTCGACGCCATTATGGCTAAACGAAATACCGGAACGACGATAGATATGGCCCCGCTGGTTATCGGAATTGGGCCAGGATTTACGGCCAAGGTTGATGTTCATTACGTTGTTGAGACCAAACGTGGACACTACCTTGGCCGCTTAATTTCAGAGGGCGGTGCTATCCCGAATACGGGTATCCCCGGTATGGAGATGGGCTATACCACAGAACGCCTTTTAAGGGCGCCGGCCGTAGGGTATTTGACGCCATATGCGGAGATTGGCGATCATGTGGAGGCTGGGGATGTAGTTGGAACAGTTGGGAAGAAAGAGGTCCGGGCACAAATTCGCGGAACGCTCAGAGGGTTGATACACCCGTCGGTTCATCTTACAGAAGGTTTGAAGATAGGCGACGTCGACCCCCGCGATGTCCGGGAGCATTGTTTTTCAATCACCGATAAGGCGCTGGCGATTGCCGGAGGAGTTTTAGAGGCGGTCCTCAGAAATTGTTGATGTAACTCCAGTTGAAGTGTCAGGAGGATGAATGCAATGGAGACGCGGGAACTAAATTTTATTGTGAACGGAAAACCTCAAAAAATAGAGGTACGTACAAATTGGACGCTTGCGCAGGCGCTGCGCGAGAAGCTAGGTCTATTAGGAACTAAAATCGGGTGCGGCGAGGGAGAATGCGGTGCCTGTACGGTGTTAATGAATGGAAAGACGGTCACTTCATATCTTGTCCTTGCGGTACAGGCTGAAGGAGCGGAAATTATTACGATAGAGGGGCTTTCTTCCGAAGGCGGACTTCATCCCGTACAGCAGGCTTTTGTCGACGCTGGGGCCATACAGTGCGGGTATTGCACACCCGGTATGGTCATGTCGGCGGTGGCGCTGCTGAAGAGACATCCCGACCCCACAGACGAACAGATACGCTATGGGCTTACCGGGAACCTTTGCCGCTGCACCGGTTATCAAAAAATCTTTGAGGCGGTGAGGACAGCCGCAAAACGGATGAGGGAGGTGGCGTGATGGCTGAAGTCCGCTTTGAGAAAGGCGTGTATTCGGTAATAGGTACAAAACAGCCCTATATTGACGCGTATGACAAGGTTACGGGGCGCACCAATTATGTAAGCGATCTTTCCCTTCCCGGGATGCTTCATGGAAGAGCCCTTCGCAGTCCCTATCCTCATGCGCGGATCATTTCGGTGGACACTTCGGCGGCGGAGAAGATTCCTGGAATCAAATGCGTGCTCACAGGCAAAAACGTTCGGCAGAACAAGTGGGGCCCGGTTACAAAGGATGAATATCTGCTTGCCGTCGATAAGGTAAACTTCGTCGGCGATGAGGTTGCAGCGGTTGCCGGTGTGGATGAAGAGGCATGTGAAGAGGCCCTTTCAAAGATAAAGGTTGAATATGAAGAGCTGCCGGCGGTACTGTCAATGCATGACGCGATGAAAGAGGGAGCTCCCGTTATACATGAGGACTTTCCCGGCAATGTAAACCATCATTTTGATATTCCGCGCGGCGATATAGAATCTGTCTTTAAAAACGCCTATTTGGTACATGAAGGCGAATATGAGACTCAGCTTGAATATCAGGCCTATATAGAACCTATGGGCGGTATCTCGACCTGGGACAGTAAGGGTAACCTTACGATATATGCCGGTATCCAGACGCCTACCTGGTCAAGGAATGATTACGCCGTAGCGCTTGGCATCCCGGTCGAAAAGATAAGGATCGTACAGCCCTATTTTGGCGGCGGGTTTGGCGCCAAGCTCTCGCAGCAGGTACACCCGCTCGGCGCGCTGCTTGCGAAATACGCCGAGCAGCCAGTCAGGTTTTTCTTAGACAGAATTGAGGATTTTCAGTGCGGGCTTCCGCGCGTACCGATGTATTTCAAGATCAAGACGGCTTGGGACAGAGACGGCAAGTACCTTGGCAAACGTACCTATATCCTTGCCGACAACGGCGCGTATGCGTCTTACGGAGCGCCGATCGCGCTGACGGCCATGTATCGTATCAATATTATGTATCAGGTTCCGGTCCTGCATTCTGTCTGCGACCTGGTTTATACGAACAAAGTGCCCACCGGATGCTTCAGGGGCTTCGGCAACACGCAGATGCACCTTGCGCACGAAATGCATCTTGATGAAGTCGCCGAAATGCTGGGAATCGGTGCGGATGAAATACGTTACCGCAACCTCGCCGTTCCTGGCTACAAGAATCCGCATGGCTGGAAGACCAATAGCTGCGAGATCAAGCAGTGCATTGAAAAAGCGATCACGAAATCTGATTACCACGCGAAACGTGACAAGCTGACCAAGAAAAATGAATCTGCCGGCGATATCAAAAGAGGAATCGGGCTTGCTGGCGCGGTGCATGTATCAGGAAACAGGTCGTTTATAAAGCCGTTTGAGGGAGGCGCCGTCCTCCTCCGAATGAATGAACAGGGAAAAGTCTACATTTACAGCAACGAGCCGGATATGGGACAGGGTATAAGGACTACGCTGAGCATATGCGTCGCCGACGCGCTTAAACTGGATCTCGACCATATCTGTGTGCCTGATCCCGACACGAATATCGTGCCGTTCGGGCTTGGCTGTTTTGCCAGCCGTGGAACTTACATGGCTACTGGCGCAATGCACATGGCGGTGGCGGATATGAGGGCGAAGCTGATAAAACTTGCCTCCGAGATGCTTTCCCTTCCTGAGGATGAATTGAAGTTGGAGGACGGCTCAGTCGTTTCCGTAAAAGATCCCTCTAAAAGAGCGTCATTTGCCGAGCTGGCGTGGAAACATGTCTGTGATTTTCCAGGACAGCATATTCTGGGAATCGGACACTTTACCCCCGCGGGCGTCGAATATCCCGACGAAACAAAGTACAACAATGTCTCCGGCGGCTATGCCTTCGGGTGCCATGTTGCGGAGGTAGAGGTAAATACCAAAACCGGACAGATCAAGGTATCTAATATATACGCAGTTCACGACGTCGGTCAGCCGATAAATCGATTGGCACTTGAAGGACAGCTGCAGGGCGGCATTGCTCAGGGATACGGATGGGCTCTCATGGAGCACTTGAAACATAACGAAAAGGGCAGAGTGGCAAATGCCTGTTTCCTTGACTATCAGATACCGACCGCCGCGGACATTCCCCAAATAGATGTGGACTTTGCGGACAGCTTTGAGTGGTCGACCGGGTTTGGTGCAAAATCGATAGGAGAATGCGCGACAAATCCAACGGCTCCCGCGATATTGAACGCTATTTATAACGCGGTGGGGATAAGGTTCAAAGAACTTCCAATAACCGCCGAAAAGATGCTCAAGGCGCTGAAAGAAAAAGAGAAGGCCTCTAAGGTCAGAGGTTAGGGGGAGGAATCTGCTATGTTCAACGTCACTTATTTTGCGCCTAACAATTTGTCTGATGCGCTCGATTATCTCTCCGAACACAAAGATGCGCGGGTATTGGCGGGAGGGACGGATCTTATCGCCAAGTGGAAGAAGATCGGTCACCCGGATATGGATCTGCTGGATATCCGTAATATAGAAAGCTTTAAAGAGATATCTCAGTGTGAAAATGGACTCTTCATTGGGGCGGGTGCCACGATGGATACGGTACAGTACAACGATGTTATCGCGGAAAAGCTGCCGATTCTCGCCGAGGCGGCGGGCAAGGTGGGGTCCGTGCAGGTCAGGAACATGGCCACGATCGGAGGCAACATCTGCAATGCCGCTCCCTCCGCCGATACGGTATTACCTCTCATCGTATATGATGCCGAGGCAGTAATTATTTCAAAAAATGCCGAAAAACGCTGTCCTTTAAAGAAATTCTTTGTCGGTCCTGGCAAAACGATTCTACAGCAGGGAGAGCTGCTGAGAGGGGTTTTCGTACCTTATCCCGCCAAAGGAAGCGGCGCCGCGTTCGCAAAACACAGCAGGCGTGTGGGAATGGACTTGGCGACGGTCGGCGTGGCGGTTGATGTCTGTCAGAGCGACGATACGATTGGGTATGTCCGGGTCGCACTTGGAGCCGTTGGTCCAGTCCCTATTTTCGTAAAAAGCCTTGAAAAATTTACCGGAGCCAAGATAGAAGACGATGTTACAGAAGAAATAGCTGTTATTTCAGCCGACCAAGCGGTGCCGATTACCGACGTGCGCGGCAGCAGAGAATATAGAAAAGACATGGTTTATGAAAATGTGAAAAAGTGTCTGTCTGAGGCACTCAAGAAGTAATGTAACTTAACTGTTGGCGGCATTCTGTGTGAAAATTGCCGGCTTTTCACGCCGAGTGCCGCTGGCGTTGCTTATCTATCTTTATAAGTAATCGCGTATGAAGCACTAAAGTCTGTTCAAATTTTTGATGAGGAGTTGGTATTGAATGGCGATATGGGAAAAAGGACCAGGTTTTGGCGAAGGGCTGCGTTCTTTCTGGGGAGATCAAAACTTTGCAAATGTGAGCAACGGTATAATAGACGGCCTCGTTTTTGGAATCATAGCTATCCCTCTTATCCAGAAGGCCTGTTCCGTGGCGAATTTGCCGCCAGATATAGTGGAGAGCTGGTTAGTGACGGTCTATGTCGGCGGAGGTATAATAAGCTGCATAATGGCGTTGTACTATAAACTCCCCATTGTTGGTGCGTGGTCTATTCCAGGAGCGATGGCGCTTGCGCAGGTACTTGGTAATTTCACTCTGCCGGAAATGGTCGGCGGTTTTTTGGTCGCGGGCCTGATCGATTTGCTTTTAGGTCTAACCGGAACGGTAAGAACGCTTGTCAGAAAGATCCCCGCCGCCGTTATGATGGCGATGGTTGCCGGTACTCTTTTTGGATGGGGTTCCAAATGTGTTACATCTTTTAAGACGGCTCCAGTAATATGTGCCTTTGGGGTAATCGGTTTCGTTATCTGTAAAAAATTCCTTAAGAGGGTACCGGCTGTGGTAGGTACGTTGGTTGCGGTATTTGTCGCATCGATAGTAATGGGAAAACTCGCGCCGATCCCTCTTGATTTTTCCATCGCCAAACCTGTGTTCGTAATGCCTGCGTTCAACATCAAAGCGGCGCTTTCCATAGGCGTTCCTCTTGGATTGTTAGTTGTCTGTGCTGAGAATATGCAGGCCATAGGTGTTCAGATTGAAATAGGTAAGAAGCCGCCAGTAAATGCGATCACTGTTATCAGCGGTATCGGAGGGATCATCGCCCCGTTTTTCTGCGGGCACAACTGCAACATAGCCGGGCCGATGACTGCGTGGGCCGGAAGTGATGACTGCGGTGACGTGGACAAGCGTTATGTGGCCGCCGTATGGTGTGGTATTGCGTTTGCCCTTACCGGAATATTTGCTAAATTTACAATAGGGCTCCTTGCGGCCATTCCTGCCGAAGCATTAAATATGGTCGTCAGCCTTACGCTGATAGGAATGATTATCGGTGGTTTGCAGGAGTCTTTTGGATCAGGCAAATTTAAGTTCGGCAGCTTTGCATCATTCATTACGGCAGCCAGCGGAGTGACCTTCTTTGGAATAGGTTCCGCGTTCTGGGCTCTCTTTGCCGGTACGGTAATAACTCTTCTGTTGGAGAAAAAAGACTACGATTCGATGGTATCGCCGTTGGATTAGGAGCTTATCAACATATTTCGTGCAATACCGCTTATCTTTGCGGTATTGCACGAATAAATTTCTAAAAAGTGGTGATCGTATGAGTTCAGAAAAAAAATTTAGAGCGGGGCTCGTCCAGATTCCGGTCGTTCTCGGAGACAGACGGGCGAATATGGAGAGTGTTGAGCGCTGGCTCTCCGAGTATTACAGACCGGCGGATATTACGACCGCACTTGTTCTCCCGGAGCTTTGGGATACCGGCTACGCGCTTGATATCGTTCCGAAGCTGGCTGACAGAAATGCGGCGGAGACGACGGAGTTCCTTGGACGCCTGGCAAAGAAATACGGCTGTTGGTTTACCGGTGGTTCCGTGATGGCGGAAGATAACGGGAAGTATTACAACAGAGCCCTGATAGTCAATCCCGGTGGCGAACTGGTCACATATTACGACAAAATTCACCTCGTACCTTTCATAACGGTAGAAGACGGAGTATTTGAGCATGGAGAAAAGCCCTGTATATTTGATATGGACGGCATCACCTGCGGGAGCCTTATCTGTTATGATATCCGTTTCCCTGAGTGGATCCGCGTATATGCCCTGAAGGGAGTGGAGACGCTGTTTATCTGCAGTCAGTGGACACGCTCCCGTATGGACCTCTACCGGACGATGATACGCGCCCATGCAATAGAAAATATGTTCTTTACCGTGGCGGTAAATAACTGTGACTATTCCGGCGACATTGATTTCGGAGGCGAGTCCTTCGTGTCGTCGCCGACCGGCGATGTGCTTGCCTCTTGCAGCGGCACGCGTGACGGAAAGTTTGCCGAAGTGGATGTTACAAACATAAACGAAAACAGGCAGTTTCTCAAGGTTTTTGAAAAACGGCTGCCGCATCTTTACGGCGATCTTTGTAAATAGTTTCTTTATGTAGCATCGGAGATAAGGGAAGGGGCTGTCATTGTGAATTACACTTTTGGCGGCCTCTTTTTATTCTCCTTGATGTGGAATGTTAGCGAAAAAATCTACGGAATAATCGTTTGTAAAGCCTCAAAATGAGCAGGAAAACAGCAGCAGTGGGATATTGCACGGTTTCCGGATCATATTCAGCAGCGGCTCGGCGGCATACCTCTGTGGAGTCTGTATTATACAGATAATAAGTTTATGGTATTGATCATGGGGGCTTGGCAATGGTAATTTCTCTGCCAATGCTAAAGTGATATATAATATCTTCTTAGTCAATGACATATAGGAGGGGCATTTTGAAAGATAAAAACATTTTGCTCACGCCGCTTTTTCTGCGGCTTTTTATTCCA
Organism: Cloacibacillus sp.; assembly: GCF_020860125.1. NCBI lineage: Bacteria > Thermotogati > Synergistota > Synergistia > Synergistales > Synergistaceae > Cloacibacillus > Cloacibacillus sp. The sequence goes on from NZ_JAJBUX010000015.1 coordinate 23,989, forward strand.
TTTGGGGTTGGGTATTTCCTGTCGGTATTCCTCGGCAGCGCCAACGCGACGATGGCGCCGATGCTGGTTACGGAATTTACGCTTTCTCCCTCCGATCTTGGCTTCATGAGTTCCATATATCTGATATTTTTCGGACTCGCTCAGTTTCCACTCGGCGTCTTTCTTGACAGGTACGGAGCCCGCGCCACGCTCGTGCCGATGCTGCTATTTGCCGTCGCCGGCGCGCTGGTATTCGCCGCGGCGGAGGGTTTTGCGGCGCTGGCCCTCTCCCGCGCGCTTATCGGTATCGGCCTCTCAGGCAGCCTCATGGCGGCCTTTAAGGCCTACGCCTCGTGGCTGCCCGCAGAGAGGCTCCCGCTGGTCTACAGCGTCCAGTCTCTGATGGGCGGACTTGGCGGCATGTTTGCCACGCGGCCGATCTCGGTGGCCTTCGGTCTGTTCGGATGGCGGCAGGTGTTCGTCATGCTTGCCGCCGTCTGTCTTTGCAGTGCGTCGCTGGTCTGGTTCGTCGTCCCTAATGACAGGCCCGGAGGCGCTGTGAAAGTGGATTCATTTGTAAAGCAGCTGTGGAAGATGTTCGGCTTCTTTGGCGACCGCCGTTTCTGGCTCGTAGCGCCGACGGTGACGGCGGCGCAGAGCGTGATGTTCGCCTTTCTCTATCTTTGGGTGGGACCGTGGATGCTCGATGTTGCGGGAATGGAGGTCAGCGAGGCGGGGATGTATATGATGCTGGCCTTCGGCGGCGCTGCCCTCGGTTACTTTGGCAACGGTATCCTTGCGGGATGGTTCAAAAGCAGGGGCTGGCTCACCTGGGAGCAGCTTTATCTGTTATCCGGCGTGCTGCTGACCTTTGTGCTGGCGGCGATAACGCTGATAAACGGCAGATGCGCGGCTCCGCTGTGGGGCATCGTGATGTTCCTCTCGACGATGACGATGATCTCTTTTCCGATAACGCGCACGATGTATGCGGGTGACGAGATTGGCCGCGTGCTATCACTGCTGAACTTCACCATCTTTCTTTTTTCTTTCATTGTTCAGTGGTTCATAGGCGTGGTGATCGACCTGTATCCCGTCAGCGAGGGGCATTTCTCCCCGGCGGGATATCAGATGAGCCTCGCCGTCGTCGTGGTCTTTAATTTAGCCTCCTATATCTGGTATTATTATGGAATGAAAAGGGACAACAGCCGATAAGGAGGCGCGATATGTCGAAGATATACAGGATAGCGGCAGAGGCGGTGACGGAGAAGGTCTGTGAGCTTGCGCTCACCGCCAATATGTATCTGCCGGAGGAGGTAAAGCGGGCGCTTACCGAGGCCCGCGCGGCGGAGAAGATGCCGCTGGCCCGTTCGACCTATGATGAGATCATACGGAACGCGGAGCTTGCCGCCGAAAAATATATGCCGATCTGCCAGGACTGCGGCATGGCGGTTTTGTTCATTGAGCTTGGGCAGGATCTGCACGTGGAGGGCGGCGGTCTTGAAGAGGCGATAAACGAGGGCGTGCGCAAGGCTTACCGCAACGGTTATCTGCGCAAATCCGTTGTCTCCGATCCGCTCATCGACCGCAGGAACAGCGGCGACAACACGCCTGCGGTGATCCACTGGCGCGTCGTGCCGGGGCACGCTCTTGATATCACGATAACGCCAAAGGGTATGGGCAGCGAGAATATGAGCCGCATATATATGCTTAAGCCGGCGGACGGCGTCGACGGCGTGATAAGGGCCGTCGTGGAGACGGTGGAGCAGGCGGGCTCGAATCCCTGTCCGCCGGTGGTGATCGGCGTCGGCATCGGCGGAAATTTTGAGACCGCGCCGCTCGCCGCGAAAGAGGCTCTGCTAAAGCCCTGCGGCGAACGTCACGAGGTCTCCGCCTATGCGCAGATGGAGGAGCGCATACTGCGTGAGGTCAACCGCTTGGGTATCGGCCCCGCGGGTATCGGCGGCACGGTGACGGCGCTTGACGCCCATATCGTCACCCGCCCAACGCATATCGCGGGAATGCCGGTGGCGGTCAATCTCTGCTGCCATGCGCTGCGCCATGCGCACGGAAGATTGGAGGGGAGGGTGGAAAATGATTGAGGTCAAGCATATAAGACTGCCGCTCAGCGACGAGGATGTGGAGGCGCTCCACGCCGGAGATATAGTGAGGCTTTCGGGGAAGATTCTTGTGGGGCGTGACGCGGCGCACAAGAGGATCGCGGAGGCCTTTAAGGGCGGCGGCGAGCCTCCCTTTTCCATCGACAATGAAGTGATCTATTACGCGGGCCCCGCGCCTACGCCTCCCGGGGCGGTGATCGGTCCCATCGGACCGACGACGAGCGGCCGTATGGACCCCTATACGCCTCTGCTGCTCTCGAAGGGGCTGCGCGGCATGATCGGCAAGGGAAAGCGCTCTCCGGAGGTGCTGGCGGCCATAAGGGAACATAAGGCCGTATATTTCGGCGCTACTGGAGGCACCGCGGTACTGCTCGCTGATTCGGTAAAGAGTGCCGAGCGCGTCGCCTACGATGATCTCGGTCCCGAGGCGGTCCTGCGGCTTGAGATTGAGGATATGCCGCTTGTCGTGCTCGCCGACTGCCACGGGGAAAATCTTTACGAGAGCGGCCCCGAGGAGGCGCGGAAGAGCTTTCTGTGATATTGAACAAAGACTTTAATGAAATACGCATTATAATTTTACAAGTTTCTTGAGTTTTTCAGGAGGGGGGTGACCATATGTATTCTGTAAGCCTTTGACAGGCCGTTTTCCGGCGGCGCACGGAGTGCGCCGGAGCGAGAGCGGCTGTAATGGGAGTGGAACATGCGGTCCCCGTCTCTTTCTTCTCCCTGTGATCCTGTAGTTTAAGTTTTCAGATATCCAGTCCGCTCTTGATCGTAGTTCACCGTGATACGGCAGGTGTATGTCATTGTGCTTGCGTAAAAGCCGGTTGTCTTTGCGTCGCGGATGCTATTGGGTTTGGAATATCGAAGATTTGCTGAACAACAGGAGGAAAATTGATGAGCAAGGCAACAAAAATAATATTGTCACTGGTGGCGGTCCTAGCGCTAACGGCCGCCGCGCTTCCGGCAGCGGCCGCACAGTTTGTAAATATTGGCACGGGCCCCACCGGAGGAACTTACTACCCTGTCGGCGCGGGTATAGCGAAGATATGGAACTCTGGCATCACGGATATGAGGGCGAATGCCCAGTCCAGCGGCGGTACCCGCAACAATATCCAGTTGATGGAAAACGGAGAGGCACAGGTCATCTTTGCCGACGGCCTCTATTATGACGCCTATAACGGGCGGGACAGCTACAAGGGCACGCCGAAGAAGTTTATGCGCGCGATGGCCCCGCTGTATCCTGAGGCGATACATGTCGTCGTGCGTAAAGGTTCCGGCATAAAGAGTATTGCCGACCTGAAGGGCAGGCGAGTATCGGTGGGCGCCGTCGGCGGAAGCGTGGAGCTTACCTCCGACAACCTTTTTAAAAACGCCGGCATTGACCCCGCCGATATCAAAAAGGATCATCTCGGACACAGCGAATCGGTGGCGGCGCTGCAGGACAGGCAGATAGACGCGGCGATCACGGTGGGGGCGATCGGCATTTCAAGCGTTGTCGAGCCAATGACGCTGGGGATCGCCGAACTTATAGATGTTCCCGACGCGGTCGTTAAAAAGATGATCGAGACCACGCCATATTTCGCTCCGCTTACGATACCGGCTGGAAGTTACAAGGGGCAGAGACGCGACGTTAAGACCTTCAGCAGCCCGAACATCCTCGCGGTTGACGAGAAGCTTGACGAGGCTGCCGTATATGAAATGACGAAGGCCCTCTTCCTGCATAAGGACGATTTGGTGGTGATCAGCGCCAGAATGAACGCCATGGACCCGAAGCATGTGAAGGATATCAGGATACCGCTGCACCCCGGAGCCCTTAAATTTTACCGGGAGATCGGCGCGGTGAAATAGCCTGCGGGCACAGTTTTAATTCGCGCCGGAGAGCTTTGCGGCCCCGGCGCGAATTTGTCAGAGAAAATTCACAAATGGTATTTAGCATTATTGAGAGAAATATTGAAACCGAAGATTTCAACACTCTATTATATACGCTGTATACTTAATTTGCACCGTTATTATATAAAAAGATGTAAAATTAGATTTAGACATATTGCTTTTTGTATTTCATGGGTGAGTCATTATAATTAGAAAACAATCATTTGGTATCCATGATCAAGCGTCTTCAGCTTTTCAATACGAAAGGAGGCTAGTTTTTAGAGGTATCGCCCAACAAAAATTCGATTCAAAAGGGGATGTATCATTTATGAAGAATTTCATCAAACTGGCATTGGTAACGGCTCTCATCGTATCATTTGCGGCCGCGGCTTCGGCGGCGACTTTCATCAATATCGGCACCGGCTCTACCGGAGGTACCTATTACCCGGTCGGCGCGGCGATGGCTAAGGTTTGGAACTCCAGCATTTCCGGTATGAAGGCAAATGCCCAGTCTACCGGCGGCACGGCGCAGAACCTAGCGCTGCTCGGCAAGGGCGAGGCTGAGGTGATATTTGCGGACGGGCTTTATTTCTTCGCCTACGAGGGCAAGGGAGCCTTTGAGGGCAAAGCGATGAAAAACCTTTGCGGCCTCGCACCCCTCTACGCGGAGCCGATACATTTCCTTGTGGCCAAAGGCAGCAATATAAAGAGCATCAAAGACCTTAAGGGCAAGCGCGTTTCTGTCGGCGCCGTCGGCAGCGGTACGGAGGTAACGGTCCGTACTCTTCTCAAGGCAAACGGTATCGACCCCGACAAGGATATCAAGGCCGAGAATCTTGGTCTCTCCGACACCGCCTCCGCCTTCGCCGATAAGAATATCGACGCCGGCCTCACGGTCGGAGCGCTCGGCATCGCCGGCGTGGTGGAGATAGCGACGCTTGGCACCGCGGAGCTCCGTGATTTCGAGCCGGAAGTGATAGACAAGCTTTGCAAGGAGCTTCCCTATTATCTGCCCTTTGATATTCCCGCTAACACTTACAAGGGGCAGACAAAACCCGTCAAGGTAATGGCGAGCTGGAATGTCCTCATAACGAATGACAAGCTCGATGCCGAGACAGCCTATCAGATGACGAAGGTCCTTTATGAGAAGAAGCAGGATATCCTCAATGTATCTTCGAGACTTTCCTCAATGTCGCCCGAGAACCTGAAATACATCCAGGTCCCGATCCATCCCGGTGCCCTTAAGTATTACAAAGAGATCGGCGCGGTTAAATAACTTACAGCGAACAATTTTAGACCAGACCGCGCGGGAGCTTAAAACTCCCGCGCCTTCTTTCGCCAGTTTTTAGGAGGAAAGTATATGGAAGATAAAAAACATAACAAATCTTTATTGGAGGACGTCAGTATGGACGAGGCGCAGGTAAGCAGCCTCGTGGAAAAATATGACGCCGAGAGCCGCTACCGCAGGCTGACGGGCGCGCAGGGAATATTCATCTCCCTCTGGCTCGCCGCCATGGCGCTCTTTCACCTCTACACCGCCGGTATCGCGACGATGCCTATCACTATTCAGCGCGCGGTACACCTTACCTTTGCGATCGTCGCGGTATTCATTCTCTTTCCCGCGACGAAAAAATCTTCAAAGCTGAAAACTCCGTGGTACGATTGGCTGCTGGCCATCGCCGCCGGAGGTGTCACAGGATACATCGTCTTCTTCTTCAACGATATCGCGCGCCGCGGCGCGGAACCGATCGACTATGAGATATACCTCGGCATCGCCGCGATCCTGCTTGTCCTTGAGGCCGGACGCCGCGTCGTAGGAAACGTCCTGCCCTGTATGAGCGTGATTTTCCTGGCCTATTGCTACTTCGGGAATTACGCGCCGGGAATATTTCAGATACGCGGGTACTCTCTGAGCCGCATAATACAGCATATGTACCTGACGCCCGAGGGAATCTTCGGGCTAGCGCTCGGTGTGTCGGCGACCTTCGTCATCGTGTTTATAATATTTGGCGCCTATCTGTCGCAGAGCGGCGGCGCTAAGTTCTTCAACGAACTTGCGCTTGCCATCGCCGGCAGCAAGCCGGGAGGCCCGGCCAAGGTGGCGGTCGTCGCCTCGGGGCTGCTCGGTACGATAAACGGCTCTTCGGTCGCCAACGTCGCGACGACGGGGACCTTCACCATCCCGCTTATGAAGCGGGTCGGCTACGCGCCATACTACGCCGGTGCAGTCGAGGCCTGCGCCTCTACCGGCGGCCAGCTGATGCCGCCGATCATGGGGGCGGGAGCCTTCATCATGAGCGAGTTCCTCAACATACCCTATCTTTCGATCGCCGCGGCGGCGATTATCCCCGCCCTCATCTATTACACGGCGATATTCACGAACGTCCATATCAGGGCCCGCAAAAAGAAGCTGCGCGGCATTCCCAAGAGCGACTTGCCGTCGGTGAAAGAGGTAATGAGAAGCGACGGCCATCTGCTGGTACCAGTGATCGTCGTCATCATCACGCTGCTGATGAAATATACTCCGCTGCGCGCCGGTTTTATCGGTGTGGTAGCGGTCATCATCGTGAGTTCTCTGAAGAAAAATACGCGGATGACGCTGAAGGACAATTTCAACGCGCTTGTGGAGGGCGCCCGCGGCGGCCTTGGCGTGGCGCTGGCCTGCGCTCTCGTGGGATTCATCGTCGGCACTTCGTCGCTGACCTCGCTGGGGCTTACAATTTCCAACAATATAATTGACATATCCGGCGGAAACCTGGTCTTAACGCTGGTTATGGCGATGGTCGCCTGCCTCGTCCTCGGAATGGGACTGCCGACGACGGCAAACTATATCGTCTGCAGCACGATCATCGCTCCGGCGCTGATCGGCATGAAGGTGCTGCCTCTCTCGGCGCATCTCTTCGTCTTCTACTTTGGCATTATGGCCGACCTGACGCCGCCGGTCTGTCTTGCCGCCTTCACCGGCGCGGGCATCGCGGGCGCGAGTCCCGCGAAGACCGGCATAACGGCGACGCGGATCGCGCTGGCCTCCTACCTGCTGCCTTACTGCTTCGTCTACAACCCAATGCTGTTGCTGCAGAATGTTGAAATAGTAGACCTCACAGTCCTTGTCGTATCGGCGCTGTTTGGTGTTATAACGCTTGCCGGTTCGTTTGAAGGCTGGTTCTTCAGGGACCTTAAAGCCTACGAACGGGTCGTATTCGGCATACTCGCGCTGCTTTCCATCTATCACGACTTCTGGATCAGCGTCGCCGCGATGGCCGGCATCGTCGTCGTGATGATCTATTTCAAAAAGAGCGTCCATGACGACTCGTCCTCGGAGGATTTAGAGGGAGCTTCCGCATAGCGGGATGTAAATAAATATCGCATACGGCCTCTTCCCGCATGGAAGAGGCCGCTTTTTATTGTATAATAATCTACCGGGATAGGAGGTGTGGTCAATGTCCTCGCAGTTTTATACAATATTCGCCGTCGCTCTCGGCAGCGGCATCGGTTATAAATTGAACTTTCCCGCCGGAGCGATGGTGGGCGGCCTCCTCGGAGGCCTCATAGTTAAAGCTTTTTTCACGATGGGACTTGACCCGAAGATAGATTGGCTTTCTTATCTTTCCCAGGCGCTTGTAGCCTACGTTCTGGTTCGCGGAAGTGATTTTTCCTCCTTAAAGGAATTGCCCAAGTATCTTCCCGCGGCGATCGCCTACAGCCTGCTGCTTCTTGTTTTTACACTGGGGCTGGCCTGGCTCTTCGCCCATTTCTGTGATATGGACTTTCTCACCTCACTATTCGCGACGACGCCTGGCGGTCTCACCGGTATCGCCGTGGTGGCGGTGGACATCGGCGCGAATCCCGCGATCTCCGTACTGTTCAACATTTGCCGGATAGTCACTGTGCTTGTCGTGGTGCCGATCCTCGCCAATATAATCGTACGACACTGAAAGGAAAACTGAATGGCACAAAGTCAGCCGCTAATATGGCATTCGCTCAATATATTCAGAAAACTGGCCTGCGCGCTGCCGCACGAAAGGGCGGTCGCGCTTGGCGGGGCGCTGGGTTCCCTTGTGGCACGCTTCTCCTCCCGGAAGGTTTCCGAGGCTCAGGATCGCTGCGCGAAGATACTAGGCGTATCGCGTGAAAGGGCGCGGGAGATCGTGCTTGGCTCTTACAATCACTTTGGCCGCGCCGCCGCGGAGTTCGCGCGAATGCCTGTCATGGCGGACAAGATGGACTCTCTGGTCCGCTGCAGCGGCCACGAATACATTTTTGACGCGGTGGAATCGAAGCGCGGCGCGATACTTGCCACCGCGCATATCGGCAACTGGGAATACGCCGCCTGCTGGCTTGCCCACCAGGGACTGCCGATAAATTCCCTCGGCACCGACCAGCGCGACGACCGCATCACCGAGTTAATTAAGGAGCTGCGGCGCGCCGGCGGTTCTAAGGCGCTCGGCAAGGCCAACGACCTGAGAGCGATGATGAAGGCGCTGCAGAACGGTGAGATCATCGCCGTCCCCGTGGATCAGGACGCAAAAAGGGCGGGGGTGGTCTCGCCATTTCTTGGCTCGCCGGCCAGTACGCCCGTAGGTCCCGCGAAGCTCGCCGCGAAGCTTGGCTGTGACGTCATTCCCGGTATCTGTGTACGCCGGCCGAACGGCATAACCTTTGATCTGAAATTCTCTCCGCCGATGAAGGGGCGGAACGGCGAACCTTTCGGCAAGGATATCCAAGCGAGCACCGATGACTTGAACGCGGTCATATCAGACGGCATCCGCGAGTATCCCGATCAGTGGCTGTGGATGTATCCACGGTGGGAATCCGTTGAGAGGGGCACCTTTGATGATTGCGGGGATTGACCCCGGACGCTGGAAGATCGGCGTAGCCTTCGCCGAGGGTGATACGCTGCTTTTTTCCGCGATAATCCCCGCAGATAAGCGCGCAGTCCTCGCCAAAGCCTTTGAGAGAGGCGAGTGGAGACTTCTGGAAGAATGGCGCCAGGAGGGCGGCATAAAAAACATCGAAGGACGCCGCGCCGAAAAAATCTGCATCGGCGACGGTACCTCTTCAAGAGAGTTCGCGAAGGAATTCCCCTTTGAATACAGCGAGACGGATGAATATGGCACGACGCTTGAGGCGAGGAAAATATTTTGGCGGCTGCACCCGCCGGGCGGGATCATGAAGCTTATCCCGCTCTCGCTGCGCACGCCGCCAAGAAACATTGATGATCTTGCCGCCTACGCCATCATTTTGAGGGCGGCGGGTTTTTCAGCTTAACCTTACGCGAACGCCGTACTCCGCGAGCTCATTGTTCATGCTCTCCGCGATGGCCGAGACCGCCGCGTCATACATGTCGGAGGTGAGATTTTTCTGTTCACGCGGCCGTACGACGATGATCTCGGGAGATTCTCCGCCCATCATATAGGGCAGAGCGCATTTACAGAGCATAAAGAGCCCGTTTACCGCCGCCGTGTGCGCCGCGAAGTCCTCCTCAATGAGGTCGAGGAAGAGCTCTCCCTTCGCCGTAAGCTCCGGCGCGTAGACGAGCCTCTCAATGGCTCCAAGGCTCTCCGCGCAGCTGACGACCGACGGCGCTATCGCCTCAAGCGTCATCTCCGCCGTTACACAGCCTCCCGCGCAGCGGGCGACTTCGTTAAGCCGCTTCTCCAGCCCCGGCGCCATCTCCGCGTCAGCGTAGGTATAATAAACCTCTCCGTCCATAACCAGCTCAGATATCCCTGATAGGTCGGAGGGTGCGAAGGGCAGAAAAATTTTTCTCTTCTTAGGCATTTTGCCGGGGACTACTTCTCTTCGCTTGCCTTCATCGCTTCAAGCTTACGCAGCACGTCGCGGTAGCCGTCGGCGCCATATTCGACAAATTTCTTAACGCGGCTGATCGTCGCGGTGCTTGCTCCGGTGGCCTGTACGATCTGCGGATAGGAAAAACCCTTGATGAGAAGGCTGGCGACCTGGAGTCTCTGCGAGAACGCTTTGATCTCCGAAAAGGTGGCGACATCCTCAAGAAAACGGTATGCCTCGTCACGGTCTGTAATGGCGACTATGGAATCGCAAAGCTGGTCGGTGAATTCATCTTTCCACTGGTTTGACATAGTTTTGCCTCCGTATTTTAGAACTTTAATCAGGGACTATATTAAAAAGGATACGCCAAATTGTGGAAATGTCAAGTTGGCTTAATGTACTAAAGTGATTTTTATACGCATAAGGAAAAGGCAATATCGGCAGAACAAATCTATCAAGCTGTAATATAGATATACAGCCGCCGGAACCGCTGAGGGGATGACGGGGTGCCGGATATATTTATGTGTTTAGTCTGCGATGTCTGTATTCCCTATCGCAAATTTTGTCAAAAGAGTGGTAAAATACAAAACGACTGTAAAAAGGAAAGTAAATGCTCAAAGAGGCAAAGCAACGGAATAACCAGGGTGTTATAACCCGATCGGAGGAACTATTATAGATGGCTAAAAACATTACACCGAAGGAAAAAGATTATTCACAGTGGTATCTCGACGTCATCCGCGTCGCGGAAATGGCTGACTACGCGCCGGTGCGGGGCTGTATGGTCGTGCGGCCGACCGGTTACGCCGTATGGGAACTTGTGCAGAAACATTTTGACGACGCCTTCAAAGAGACCGGACATGTCAATGCCGCCTTCCCGCTGCTCATTCCGCAGTCTTTCCTCTCCAAAGAGGCGGAGCATGTCGAGGGCTTCGCCCCCGAGTGCGCCGTCGTCACCCACGCCGGCGGCGAGGAGCTTGAGGAGCCGCTCATCGTGCGTCCAACCTCGGAGACCGTCATCGGCTACATGTACAGCAAATGGGTCCAGTCGTGGCGCGATCTGCCGATCCTGATAAATCAGTGGTGCAACGTCATGCGCTGGGAAAAGCGCCCGCGCCTCTTCCTCCGTACCTCCGAGTTTCTCTGGCAGGAGGGGCACACGGCCCACGCCGGCAAAGAGGAGGCCGTCGAGGAGACACTGCGTATGCTAGAGGTCTACCGCCGCATCATGACAGACTATCTCGCGCTGCCAGTTCTTGAGGGAGAGAAGACAGAGGGAGAACGTTTCCCCGGAGCCGACAATACCTACACCTGCGAGACGATGATGAGCGACAAGAAGGCGCTGCAGGCCGGTACGAGCCACTACCTCGGGCAGAACTTCGCGAAGGCGTTTGAGATACAGTTCCAGAACAGGGACGGCGAAATGGAATTTGCCTATACTACGAGCTGGGGCGTTTCCACGCGCCTCATCGGAGCGATCATCATGACCCACGCGGACAATGACGGCCTTGTGCTGCCGCCGCGTATTGCTCCCGTCAAGGCGGTCATCGTCCCCATCTCGACGAGCGGCGAGAAGATCGATAAAGAGCTGATGCCGAAGGCCGCCGAACTCAAGGCGGCGCTCAACGAGGCGCTTGGCGGACGTTTCGTAAACGTAGACACGCAGTTCCATATGCGCCCCGGAGACCGTTTCTTCTCGCACCTTCAGAAGGGCGTGCCGCTTCGCCTTGAACTTGGCGAAAAGGAATACGCGGCGGAGAAGCTGCGCGTAGTGCGCCGCGATACCGGCGAAAAGATGGACATCGCCTGGGCCGACGCGCCGACGGCGATACCCGCGCTGCTTGAAGATATACAGCGGAACCTCTACAACCGCGCCCTTGAGTTCCGTATCGCCAACACACACAAGGCGGAAAACATGGAAGAATTCAAGCGGCTCCTTGAGGAGAAGGGCGGCTTCATCGAGGTGTTCTTCGGAGGTTCAAAAGAGGACGAAAAGGCCATCAAAGAGGCCACCGGCGCGACGCCGCGCTGCTTCCCCTTCGCCCACGCAGAGGAGCGCGGCAAGTGCTTCTACACCGGTAAAGAGGGCGCGAGAAAGGCGATTTTCGCGAAGGCCTACTAAACATTAAAAACAGAGCATAAAAGAAAGCGCAGCGCGGAGCCGGTGGAAGGTCCGCGCTGCGCTTTTTGTTATGGCTGGGATTTCTTTGTCTCTCGCAAGGAAAGCCGCCGATTATGAAGTGCGGCAGGGCGGCACGCTATTTGGAATATAATCAGCCGCACGCGGTACCGGTATCCGTTGGGGACGCGTGAGGCCGCTTCTTCGGTGAGGATTCTGTTTATTCTTTGATATTCCGCGAAAAAGTTTTTATTGGTAACATACCGGCAAAGCGGGTTGAATTTCAGAGAGGATATTACACTCCCACAGCGCGGCGAGAGTCTCCAGTATTCCACGTTTGAAGCAGTATTCTGGGGAACGGTTTTCATGATAGCGGGCCATCGATGAGGCTCCGTACCATCTGCTGTCAGGCAGTGTTTTTATACCTGCCGCCGTCAGCACGCGATGGACCCCAAACTCTATGAAGAAGGAGTCGCTGTCCCCTAAAGTTTCTGATAACGCGGCGAGGGCGAGATCGAAACGTACCGTTCCGCGGCAGTGCCGCCGGCGCCACACCGGGGCTTCCGCCTCACGAGCCGTAAGCTGCGCGCCGGTAACGGATGAGAAGAGCGGACAGCAGCCATCCCGAAGGGTTGGAAAGGCAAGCGCCTCAATCGGCGCGAGCGCCGGCTCCATTATTGCGGAATGGGCCGCCTTCGGCACGCGCAGCCTTCTGTGCGGTATCGTCCGGCGGTCGAGCTCCCTCTCAAAGCTGGAGAGAGCCCTGAGCTCGCCGGAGACGACGACGGAGCTGCGGCTGTTGACGGCGGCGACGGAGAGTTTCCCGCCATACGCTGTAGTCATTCGGAAAATTTCCGCGGCATCCGCCGCGACATGGGCCATCGCGCCGGACTCCGCGAGGGAATCAATGATCAGCGCGCGCCGGCAGACGAAACAGAGCATCTCCTCGTAGGAGGCCATGCCGCAGACGACCAGCGCCATCAGCTCCCCGAGGGAATGTGCGATCACCATATCCGGTTCTGCTCCCCACGCGCGGTACTGCATCGCGAGCGCCGTGCCATAGATGAGGACGAAGAGCTGCTCATCCATGCTGCTGCGCGCCCTGCCGCGCGAGAGGATCTCCTTCGCGGAAAGCCGTCCCTGCCGGCCGAGCACGCGCTGAGCGCGTTCAATATACTCGCGGAAGACCGGCAGCTCCGCGCAGAGCGATTCGACCGGAATGGGACCGGCCGAGCCCTGCCCCGGCATCGCGAAAACGAGTTTTAGCTTTTTTCGCATTTTCGGAGGAAAGGTATTCAGCGCTTCGACGGCCTCTTCTATCTCCGAGACCGCGAAGGCCCTTCGGTATGGTCCTCTGTCCGCCCTGTCGCCGCCAAAGAGCAGGCGCGGATTCTCTCCGGCTTCCAGACGCTTGGCAAGCCATACGCAGCGAGAAACCAGCGCGGTGTTATCGTCCGCGGATACGGCGTATATTTTTGCGTCGTTTTCCTTTATATGTTCCATCTTTTACGCTAAAGTTGGCAGAACGGCATCTTTATCAAGACAAAAACCGGGACAGAATTACTTGCCGACACAGAAACTGCTGAATATCTTGTCAAGCAGATCTTCGCTCGCGTCGATGCCGAGCAGCGACGACAGCTGGACTCTGGCATCGAAGAGGCAGGAGAGGACGAGATCGTCTCCTATACCGGAAGAGAGCGCCCCTACGGCGGCCGACAGCGCCTCTTTTGTCCTTGTAAGGCACTCCATCTGCCGCGCGGTGACGGAATAACCTCCGGCAAGCTCTCCGCCGGAGAGCGCCGTCTTAAGAATGAGCTCCTTCAGCTCGTCAAGCCCGCTTCCGTTGGCGGCGGAGACGGCGATGCGCGGATGGTCGGGGAAATGCGCCTCGATATCGGCCTCGGTTACTTTCGCGGGGAGGTCGCTCTTGTTCAGGATGATGATCTGCCTCTTCACGGCGGCGGGCAGCGCCGCCTCCATCGTGAGATTGCCCTCCGAGCTGTCTATCACCCGCAGGATGATATCGGCCTCATCCATCGATTTGAGCGAGCGCTGCACGCCTATCTCCTCGATTTCGTCGGTTGTCTCACGGATACCGGCGGTGTCGATTATCCTCACCGGCAGCCCCTTATAAATGAAGGTCTCCTCGATACTGTCGCGTGTTGTGCCCGGCGTCGCTGTGACGATCGCGCGGTTCTCCGCGAGCAGGGCGTTCAGCAGCGATGATTTTCCCACATTTGGCCGCCCGATGATCGCGGCGCGCAGCCCATCGCGCAGCAGCATGCCGCTGCGGCAACGGGAGATGAGCTCCTCGCACTCTGCGATGAGCTCATCGAGGCGTCCGGCGCTTTCGCCCTTGGTGATGAAGCCCTCTCCCTCCTCGGGGAAGTCAAGGTCGACCTCAAGCGCCGCGGCCAGCGCGGTCAGCCTCTCCATAAGTCCCCGTATCTTTTCCGTGAATGATCCCTGCAGCGACCTTGCCGACGCGGTCAGCGCCTCGTCGCTGCGCGCCTTAATGATGCCGGCGACCGCCTCCGCCTGCGCGAGGTCGATGCGGCCATTAATGAAGGCCCGCCTCGTGAATTCGCCGGGCAGGGCCATCCTAGCCCCCAGCGAACAGAGCTCCTCGATACAGCGCTGCGCCGGGAGCACGCCGCCATGACAGTGTATCTCCGCGCTATCTTCGCCTGTATAACTGTTTCCCCGCTCAAAGCGCACGGCAAGCACCTCGTCAAAGAGAGTCCCGTCTTTCGTGTGCAGCGTTCCCAGCGTCATGCAGCGCGCGGGCTGCTCGAAAAAGCGCCGTTTGGCGCGGAATATTTTGTCAATGATAGCCGCGCTCTCCCCGCCGGAAACTCTCACTATCGCGATGCCGCCCTCGCCCCATGCCGTGGCCAGCGCCGTAATCGTATCTTCTGCCATTCTATGCGCTCCTATATCCCGTCATTTAAAATAAATTACTCCGCCGTATGCCGGCGTTGGTAATCTTAGTCTAACATTGAGGTGCCGCCCTGTAAATAAAACGCCGGACGGCGTAAATCCGTCCGGCGTTAATCTTAAGTGTCTGTCGCTTATTGTGAGCCTAAACCTCTAGAGCTCCTTGATGGCGGCGGCGAGGCGTTTCGCGCCCTCTTCGATCTCCTCCGGCTGCGCGAAGGTGAAGCAGGTGCGCATATAGTCGAGCCCCTCTCCATCCTCGGCGTAGAAGGCCGGGCCGGTGACGAACGCCACTCCGTGGTCGATCGCCTTCATGAAGAGCTTTGTCGAATCAACGCCGGGTACCTGGAGCCAGAAGAAGAATCCGCCCTCCGGCGTATGGTAGCGGGTGTTGGCGGGCAGATGCTTTTTGAAGGCGGCGTCCATCGCGTCACGTTTCTTGCTGTAGTGGGCGATGATCTTCGGCAGGAAGCCGTCGAGGTGGCCGAGGCGGCAGTACTCATAGACGAGGGCCTGGGCGACGACGCTTGTGCAGAGGTTCGTGCCCTGCTTTATCATCACCATCTTCTGAATCAGCTCCGGCGCGCCGACGATCCATGCCACGCGTGTGCCGGGGGCCAGTATCTTCGAGAAGGAGCAGGCATAGACCACGCGGCCGCTCTTATCCATCGAGAAGATCGTCGGTACATGCTCCCCGTTGTAGCGGAGGTGTCCGTAGGGGTCGTCCTCAAAGATTATCAGGTCGTACTTCTCGGCGATCTCCAGCAGCTTGGCGCGGCGTTCCTTGGAGAGCGTCGCTCCAGAGGGGTTCTGGAAGTTTACGATCGAATAGATGAATTTGATTTTATGTCCGTCCTTGCGCCCCTGTTCGATGACTCCTGGCAGCAGGTCTACGCAAAGCCCGTCCTTGTCGCATGGCACGGAGAGAAAGCGCGCGCCGCGGTTGCGCATCACGTGCAGCGCTCCGGGGTATGTCGGTCCTTCGACGATGATCGTGTCGCCGTCGTTGAGCAGCACGGAACAGAGAAGGTCCATGCCCTCCTGCGACCCGGTAGTGATCAGCATTTCATCGAGCTTTGTCTCACGTCCCATGCGCGGGGCCATCCACTTTGAGATATATTCCTTAAGCGGGTCATAGCCGTTCGTGGCGCCGTACTGCAGGACGTCCTTACCCTCGCGGCTCAGTATCTGTGAGGCCTCCGCGAATTCCGCCACGGGGAATACCGCGGGGTCGGGATTTCCGCCGGCAAATGAGATGACGCCGGGTGTCTTGGTATACTTAAGAAGCGCGCGTATCGGCGACGGTTTAACATTTAGCGCTATCTCTGAAAGTCTTGCGTCCCAATTTACTGTACTCATAGAAAAATCCCTCCAAAGTAAGGTATAAGTGTATTATACACGCTTTACATGAAGTATGTGGTACGAAGGGCTGATGTATTAATTGTCCGTACAATGAGTTCTATTGTTTATATTCGCCTCTCTCATGTGACTTACTGGATACTATCGGTGGCCGGATGGGCAAAATAATTGAGAAGATTAGATGATATGTAGGAGAAAAAGATGATATCATAACGGTATATGATTTTGTTTTCAAGGAAGGAAGATGGACAATGACTGCTAATTTGCTGCTTAACAGCCAGGAGGTACGAAAACTTCCGGCGGGCAGCCTCTTCAAGGCGATATTTGTCGTAAGCGCGCTCTCGCAGAAGAGCGATAAAAATGGAAAATCATACTATGACGTAACCGTCTCCGATTCATTCGGAAGTATCGAAGCGAAGGTCTGGTCGGACGCGCAGTGGCTTGATAAATCCGAGGCCGAGCCTCAGAGCGCCGACGACCGCCTGCCGGCTGAGAAAATATTGCAGCTTGCGGGAAAGACCGTCGGCATAAACGGCAAGGTCGCGGAATACCGCGGCCAGCTTCAGTTCAACTTTAACAAACTGACGCTGCTCAGCCAGGAGAAATATCCGCCCGTGGGCTATCTGCCGCGCTCGCCGATTCCGATCGAGGAGCTGACCGGCCGCTTTGAGGCGCTTGTAAAGGGCTGCGGCGGCGAGGCTGGCGATTTTCTGCGTAAAGTATTCACCGGAGAACTCTGGAGCCGCTTCCGCGACTGGCCGGCGGCGATGAGCCACCACCATGCCTACGCGAACGGCCTGCTGGAACACACGCTCTCCGTCGCGGAGTGCGCGAAATCGATGGCGGAGTCAATGAGGACCGCCGGTTACGATGTCGATATCGATATAGTCGTCGCTGGAGCGCTGCTGCACGACATCGGCAAGCTGGACTCCTACAGGATGATATCCGTCCCCGAAATGACCGTCGAGGGGGCGCTGCTCGACCACGTCGCGCAGGGATACATGCGCTTCAACGAGCTTGCGGCGCAGTACGGGCTCACCGAGAAGACGCGCATGCACCTTGGCCATATCCTGCTCTCCCATCACGGACAGCGCGAGTTCGGTTCGCCCGTCGTCCCCGCGACGCCGGAGGCGATGATAGTCTCCTCCGCCGACGAACTTGACTTCCGTATGTTCTGCTGGAACGACTCTGTTAAAAACCTCACCGACGACCAGCCGATATCGGCCTGGAACAACTCCACGCAGCGCAGGTTCTGGAAGAGGTAAAATGGGTGCGGAGCTAATAATTTCCGCGGACAACGACGGTCGCCGCGTCGACCGCGTACTGCGCACACTCTGGCCGCAGGTGCCCCTTGGGGCGATCATGAAGGCGGTGCGCACCGGCGATGTGCGCCTCGACGGTAAAAAGACAAAGGCCGATGCGCGCCTTGAAGAGGGACAGCGCCTATATGTGCCGTGGGAAGAAGAGGCGGGCGGGGCGAAAATAGACGGCGGAACAGGAACTGCCGCGAAAAAGCCGCCGCTGGAGACCCTTTACCGCGACGATTACCTTTGGGTGGTGAACAAACCGGCGGGGCTGCTCACACAGCCCGACGTGAAAGGCGGGGATTCGCTCATCATGCGGGCCCTCGCGGAGCTGGGCTGGAGCCGCAGCGATTACCGGCCGGCGACGGTGCAGCGGCTGGACCGCAACACCACCGGCGCGGTGATAATCGCGCTCACGGGCGCGGCGCAGCGGCATCTCGCGGAGCTGATACGCGAACATAAAATAAGAAAGCTCTACCACGCGGTGGTCGAGGGCATCGCCGACGAATCTGGACGTGTCGACCTGCCGCTTTTGAAGGACGGCGCCGCCAATACCGTCCGTCCTGACAGAGATGGACAGCCAGCCCTTACGCTTTACAGAAGACTTTCTACCGCCGGAATGCGCAGCGTGGTTGAGGCCGAACTTGTCACCGGACGTCCTCATCAGGCGCGCGTACACCTGGCGGCGATCGGGCATCCGATCGTGGGGGATACAAAATATGGAAGCGGGCGCGGCGCGAAGCGCCCTCTGCTTCACGCGCGGACGGTAATATTTCCCGAGGACGCGGAGCTGCCGGTCAGGCTGCGCGGCGTCGCCGTGACCGCGCCGCTGCCGGCGGATATGAAAAAATACGAAGAAGGTGCTTAATAGATGAGGTGTGACCGCTGTACGGAAAAACCATGCCGGGACGGAATGGCCTGCACCGCCTGTGATGCCGCGGCGCTGTACGCAGATCTTGAGGACAGGCGCATGATGCGCGCCGCCTCCGAGGTGGAGGCCGAATATTACGGGGAGATCAACCGTATTCAGGAGATCATACTCTTCTCGCGGAAGATGGGATACAAAAAACTTGGTATCGCTTTCTGTGCCGCCCTCTCGGAAGAGGCGGCCAAACTCTCGCAGATACTGGAAAACTACTTCGAGATCTCTACCGTGAACTGTAAGGTCTGCGGCGTGGGAAAGTCTGAGATGGGGGCGATGGAGAGCGACAAGGTTGGTCCGATATCCTGCAACCCGATAGAACAGGCTGAGGTGCTCAACGCGGCGAATACAGACCTTAACCTGTTGCTTGGCCTCTGCGTCGGCCACGACGCGCTCTTCATAAAATACTCTCAGGCGCCGGTGGTGCCGGTTGCCGCGAAAGACCGCGTCATCGCCCACAACCCGCTTGGCGCGCTCTACTGTTCGGCGATCTTCAAGCGGATGATGAAAGAGGCAAAGAACCAGGAAACTGAATAAAGTCCAATAAAAAATGGGAGGCGGGAGATTTTTCCACGCCTCCCATTTTTATTGCCGCCGCTCAGCCTCTCTTTGGCGATAGCTCTGATAGCCTCTTCATATCTTTCGCATAATTCAGTATCTTTATCTTTGTCTCCAGCGGTACCCAGCGCAGAAGCGCGCAGACCTCCTTTGATATATCGGTTGTATCGCCTGCCTCGGCCAGCTGCTCCTGCGTCATTATTCTTTAGCAGTAAATACTCCGATTTTTTCTTTTGTGTTGTTCTTTTATGGCAGCATTCAAATTTTCGGAGGAAGGCGGCAAATTCTATATACCTCTGATAATAGAACTATCATGTTTAAAAAATACCTTTACTATTTTTGGCAAATATTATACTATTCACCCATTGGTCAAATGATACTCTCACACACAAAATGGGGCAAAAGACTGGATGCGTATGAATGGTACGTATTAGTTGTTTTGCTGCAGGAAACGGGGGCGTTTTCTAAAACTGTCACTGTTTGTAAGCGGAAAATAACGCGTAAGTTTACTGTTATGCTTTTTGGTCGAAAAAGGGAGGCAACATTATGAGTAAACTTTTCCAAAGAAAATCTGTCGTTTTTGTGATAATGATACTGGTTACAGCTCTGATATACGTCGTTCCGGCCGCGGCGGCCCTCAAAGCCGCGCCTCTGAACCCGGATTTTGTAAAATGGCGCGACGCCCGTGAAACCGCGGCAAATGCTAAAGCGCTCTCAGCAACCCAAAAATCGAATTATGGCTACGCTCCCTCTCCCGTAAACTGGAGCCATCTGAATGGCGTTGTTTATAGCGTCGCGCCTGATTCCATGGCCATAAAGAGCGCATTAGCCACACTCCCGGCCAGCTATGACCTTCGGACGTCGATGCCGCCGGTACGTAATCAGTATCCTTTTGGCAACTGCTGGACATATGCGGCTATGGCGGCGACGGAATTCAATCTTATCGGCAAAAGGCTGGCTTCCTCGTCCGATATCGACCTTTCCGAATGGTATCTGACATATTTCGCCTATAATGACGAATCCTCGCTCAAACCTGGATTCACAAATTCATCTGATGAAGCATATTATGACGCTGGCGGCAGTCCCTGGCTAGCTGTGGCGCTGCTATCGCGCGGCACCGGTTCTGTGAGCGGTTTGAAGGTGGCGACGCCGGTCGGATCGAATGATGTTTATGTTCCTAACGTGATGGAGAGGGAATGGAAGCTTAAGAATGCTCTCTACCTCAATATAGACGTCCAGAAAGCGGCAGAAAGAAGACAGCTGGTTAAAGAGACGATAATGGCGTACGGGGTGGTGTTGGCAAGGTTTTATTGGGATGATGACGCCTTTAATAAAGATAATTTCGCCTACTATTTAAGGAGTGATTATTCCACGGTGAATCATGATATAACTATCGTCGGCTGGGACGATGATTACCCAAAAGAAAATTTTAATGATGGTAACCGCCCGAGAGAAAATGGCGCCTGGCTCGTGCGCAACAGCTGGGGCGCTGGCTGGGGAGACAAGGGCTATTTCCATGTATCATACGAAGAGGGGACGCTCTGTAACGTCGTGGTCTTTGATACTGTGTCAGCGCCGGTTGATGAAAAGATATACCAATACGATCCCCTTGGGCTGGTGGGCTTTTTAGGTGAAAGGGGAAAAAATGAAGTCTATTTTGCTAATATTTTTACCGCCGGTGCGTACGAGTCCGTAAATTCGGTAGCGTTTTACACGACAGCGCCGGATCAGCCATGCGAGATAAAAATATATACCGGCTGTGACGGTTCGCCGGTAAGCGGTAAACTGGCGAGGACGGCTTCGGTCACGGTCAAGGCGCCTGGATATAACACCGTGGAACTTGACGCGCCGGTGAAAGTCGTAAAAGGGGAGAAATTTTCTGTCGTGGTAAAAACCTCGTCCGACCTTACCGACTTTTTGGTTCCTGGTGAATACGCGCTATCGAAGTATTCTGAAAAAGCCAGCTCCGAACGTGGGCAGAGCTGGGTCTCCATTGACGGCGGCGTTACCTTCGAGGATGTTTCAGATCCGAACACGGATGCAATGAACGTCTGCCTCAAGGCCTTCGCGACGCCTGAGTCTGCTCATTCCAGCGGCGGCTGCAGCGCGGGTTTTGCGGCATTGGCGCTTTTGGTGCTGGTTCCCATAATCCTCAAAAAGAGAAGTTAATTTTTTCATAATATTACAGACGAATGACGGAGTAAAATTCCTCCGTCATTCATTTTTGTATTGATCTTTTTGCGCGCATATTTGATAAAACAGCGACGGTAAAAGTTGTGCGGTGTATGTTTGACAAACATACAAGCAATAACACTATTATGTTTAAAAAAATATCTTTACTATTTTTGGGTAGATATTATACTATTCGTCCATTGCTCAAATGATATTCTTACATACAAAATTGGGCAAAAGACTGAAATGCATATGAATGGTACGTATTAGTTGTTTTGCTACAGGAAATGGGGGCGTTCTCTAAAACTGTCACTGTTTGTAAGCGGAAAATAACGCGCAAGTTTACTGTTATGCTTTTTAGTCGAAAAAAGGGGGCAGCATTATGAGTAAATTTTTCCAAAGAAAATCTGTCGTTTTTGTGATATTAATATTTGTTACCGTTATGATATACGTTGCTCCGGCTGCGGCGGCCCTCAAAGCCGCGCCTCTGAACCCGGATTTTGTAAAATGGCGCGAGGCCCGTGAAACCGCGGCAAATACTAAAGCGCTCTCAGCAACCCAAAAACCGAATTATGGCTACGTTCCCTCTCCCGTAAACTGGAGCCATCTGAAGGGCGTTGTTTATAGCGTCGTGCCTGATTCCATGGGCAGAAAGAGCGCATCGGCCACACTCCCGGCCAGTTATGACCTTCGGACGTCGATGCCGCCGGTGCGTAATCAGAATCCTTTTAGCAACTGTTGGACATACACGGCTATGGCGGCGACGGAATCCAATCTTATCGGTAAAAGGCTGGTTTCCTCGTCCGATATCGACCTTTCCGAATGGTATCTGACATATTTCGTCTATAATGATGAATCCTCGCTCAAACCGGGATTCACAAATTCATCTGGTAAAGCATATTATGACACCGGCGGCAATGACTGGAAAGCTGCTGCGCTTCTCTCGCGCGGCACCAGTTCTGTGAGCGGTTTGAAGGTGGAGACGCCAGTCAGATCGGAAGATGTTTATGCTCCTAACGTGATGGAGAGGGAATGGAAACTTAAGAATGCTCTCTACCTTGGCAACTTGAGCGCTAATAGAGAAGAAGTCCAGATAGTGGCAAAAAGAATACAGTTGGTTAAAGAGACAATAATGGCGTACGGGGCGGTGTCGGTAGGGATTTATTGGGATAATGACGCCGTTAATAATGAAAAATTCGCATACTATTCAGGGAATTACCATTACCAGACGAACCATGCGGTAACTATCGTTGGCTGGGACGACGAGTACCCAAGTAATAATTTTAAAGAGGGTAACCGCCCGAAAGAAAATGGCGCCTGGCTTGTGCGCAACAGCTGGGGTGCTCGTTGGGGAGACGAGGGCTATTTCTACGTATCCTACGAAGAGGGGACGCTCTGTGACGGTGTGGCCTATGATACTGTATCAGCGCCTGATGATGAAAAGATATACCAATATGATCCCCTTGGGTTGGTGGCCTTTTTCGGTCAAGAGGGGAAAAATGAAGTCTATTTTGCTAATATCTTTACCGCCGGAGCGTACGAGGCCGTAAATTCGGTAGCTTTTTACACAACTGCGCCGGATCAGCCATGCGAGATAAAAATATATACCGGCTGCGACGGTTCGCCGGTAAGCGGCAAACTGGCGAAGACGGCGGCGGTCACGCTTAAGGCGCCTGGCTATAACACCGTGGAACTTGACGCGCCGGTGAAAGTCGTAAAAGGGGAGAAATTTTCGGTCGTAGTAAAAACCTCGTCCAGCCTTACCGATAATTTGATTCCGGTTGAATGCCTGCTGCCGGGTTATTCGGATAACGCCACGGCCGAACAGGGGCAGAGCTGGGTGTCGTTTGACGGGAAAAATTTTGAGGATACAATGGTAAGTGCGGCAAAAGCAAAAGCGAATGTCTGTGTCAAAGCGTTCGCCACCGCCGCCGCGACTCCGGTCGCTTCATCTGGAGGCGGATGCAGCGCAGGTTTCGCGGCATTGGCGCTTTTGGCGCTGGTTCCTATAATTCTTAAAAAGAGAAGTTAATTTCTCATAATATTACAGATGAATGGCGGAGAGAAATTCCTCCGTCATTCATTTTTGTATTGATATTTTTGCGCACATATTTGATAAAACGGTGCCGGTAAAAGCGCGCAGACGGTAAAAGTTGCTCTGCCGCTTGACAAAACACCTGTAGGTGATTCATAATAACGGCTGTCGGGAAACCGCGCTTCAACTTAATATAACAAAATAGTAAAAACAGGCGACGTCTGTCTATTGACAGTTGTCGCTTTTTTGTTATAATTTCCATTTGTACGATTGTACATTCTCATCATATTCTCGAACGGGGAGGATGCTCCCATGCAGGTTAAACAGACTTCGGGTAAAGCATTTGAGCGGCGTGTAGTTTTTGGTAAAGAGAAAAATTTGATAGCACTGCCAGATCTGGTTGAGGTACAGCGTAACTCATACCAGTGGTTCTTTCAGGCCGACAGGGAGCCTGATATGCGTGCATCACAGGGGTTGCAGGAGCTTTTCGATGAAATTTTCCCCATCGAGAGTTATGACGGCTCTTTTGCACTGGAATTCGTAAGATATTATGTCGATCCTGTTCCTATCAGTCTGGATGAGGCTCGCAGCCGGGACCTTACATGGTCGAGACCGCTGCGTGCGACGATTCGTCTGATAAACAAAAAGACCGGCGAAATCAAGGAAGAAGAAATTTATCTCGGTGACTTTCCCGCGATGACGGAGAGAGGAACCTTCATCATCAACGGCACGGAGCGTGTCGTCGTAAACCAGCTGGCCCGTTCGGCCGGCGTCTATTACAGCGCTGACCTCGGTATTCCGGGGCAGGAGACCTTTGTGGCGAAGCTGATCCCCGACCGCGGAGCGTGGATCGAGTATGACCTCGCCCCTGGGGACGTGCTCTCCGTTAAGATCGACAATCGTAAGAAAATTCCCGTCACCATGATGCTGAGAGCCTTCGGCATCCAAAGCACGGATGAAATAATCTCTCTCTTTGACGGCAAAGAGGTGGAGAAGGACCTCGTTGACGACGACGTGCGCGGAATGCTCCTCGCAGAGGACATCCTCTCGAACGACGGTTCGGGGACGGTGGAGATCCGCAAGAACACCCGTCTCACTAAGGAACATATGGAGGTCCTCTGGAACCACGGACGCACCAAGGTGTGGGTCTGGGACATCGATCCCGCCCTCGCCGTGACGATCGAGCGCGACAATACCGACACTCCCGACGCGGCAATGTTGGAGCTCTTCCGCAAGCTGCGCCCCAACGAGCCTGCCCGTATGGAAAACGCGCGCGAGTATATTATGAGCATATTCTTCGATCCCAGAAGATATAACCTCGGACGTGTAGGACGTTACAAGATAAACCGCCGTCTGCAGCTGGATATTCCGAATACGGAAAGGCTGCTTACGGTCACCGACATAGTGGCGATAATCAAGGGACTTATCCGCCTGCGCGACGGCAGCGAGCACATGGACGACATCGACCATCTCGGCAACCGCCGCGTGCGCGCCGTCGGCGAACTGCTCCAGAACCAGGTCCGTATCGGACTGCTGCGTATGGAGCGTATCGCGCGCGAGCGTATGACGACGATGCCGGACCTCGCCACGGCGATGGCGAAGGATCTCATCAACGTGCGTCCGATATCGGCGGCGCTGCGTGAGTTCTTCGGCTCCGGACAGCTTTCCCAGTTTATGGACCAGACGAACCCGCTTGCGGAGCTGACGCACAGACGCCGTCTCTCCGCCCTCGGCCCCGGCGGCCTCTCTCGTGAACGCGCGGGATTCGAGGCCCGCGACGTCCACCATACGCACTATGGACGCGTGTGTCCGATCGAGACGCCGGAAGGTCCGAACATCGGACTTGTCACTTCGTTGGCGACCTTTGCCCGTATCAACGAATACGGCTTCCTGGTCTGTCCGCGCCGCAAAGTCGTGGACGGCAAGGTTACGGAGGAGATCGTCTACCTCTCCGCCGACGATGAGGACGAATACTATGTCGGACGCGCCGACCTGCCGATGGATGACGAGGGCAACGTCCTCCCGTCGCTGACCGGCGGCATCTACGTACGTCACCACGACAACACGATAGAGATAGACCCGAAGGAGCTTGACTACCTCGACATTTCGCCGAAGCAGATAGTCTCCATCTCGACGGCTCTTATCCCCTTCCTTGAGCATGACGACGCGAACCGCGCGCTGATGGGCTCCAACATGCAGCGTCAGGCGGTCCCCCTCGTATTTCCGGATTCACCGATCGTCGGAACGGGGATCGAGCACCGCATCGCTAAGGACTCCGGCTCCTGCGTAGTATCCCGCAGGGCTGGCACCGTCACCTACGTCGACGCCGACCTGATCGTCATCAGGACCGACGACGGCGGCCAGGACGAGTACCATATGCCGAAGTTCCGCCGTTCGAACCAGGGAACGGTCATTCACCAGCGCCCCCTTGTCTATACTGGGCAGCACGTGGACGCTAATGAGATAATCGGGGACGGTCAGGCCTGCGATCAGGGAGAGCTGGCTCTGGGACGCAACGTGGTGGTCGCCTTCGTCTCCTGGGAGGGCTACAACTTCGAAGACGCTATCCTGCTTTCTCAGAAGCTGGTAAAAGAAGATTTCTACACATCGATACATATAGAGGAATACGAGGTCGAGTCGCGCGATACGAAGCTTGGCCCCGAAGAAATTTCCCGCGACATCCCGAATGTCGGTGAGGACGCTCTTAAAAATCTTGACGAGGACGACGGCATCGTCCGCATCGGCGCGGAGGTCAAGGCTGGTGACATCCTTGTCGGCAAAGTCACGCCGAAGGGCGAGTCGGACCAGTCTCCGGAAGAGAAGCTGCTTCGCGCGATATTCGGCGAAAAGGCCCGCGAGGTGCGCGACACCTCTCTGCGCGTTCCCCACGGCGAAGGCGGAAAGGTCGTCGAGATCAAACGTCTGAGCCGCGAAAAGAACAGCGAGGACCTCAGCCCCGGAGTCAACGAAGTGGTGAAGGTATACGTCGCCCAGTTCCGTAAGATAACCGAGGGCGACAAGATGGCCGGACGCCACGGAAACAAGGGCGTCGTCTCCCGCATCATGGCGGAAGAGGATATGCCCTATCTCTCGGACGGCACCCCGGTCGACGTCGTGCTGAACCCGCTGGGCGTCCCCAGCCGTATGAACCTGGGACAGGTTCTTGAGACGATGCTCGGCTTTGTCGCGATGCAGAAGGGCTATAAGGTGGTAACGCCTGTCTTCGAGTCGGCGACGGCTGAGGATATCGCCCCCGACGTCAAGTGGATACAGCAGAACAAGTATCCCGAGATGCGCGACGACTGCAAGATAACGATTTATGACGGCCGCACCGGAGAGCCGATGGCGAACCAGGTAATGGTCGGCGTCATGTACATGCTTAAGCTGATACACCTTGTCGACGACAAGATCCACGCGCGTTCGATAGGGCCGTACAGCCTCATCACGCAGCAGCCGCTCGGCGGAAAGACGCAGTTCGGAGGCCAGCGTTTCGGAGAGATGGAAGTCTGGGCCCTCGAAGGATACGGCGCGGCGCATATGCTGCAGGAGATGCTGACGGTGAAGTCCGACGATATCCGCGGACGCCTTAAGACCTATGAACGTATAGTGAAGGGCGAGAATCTTGCGAAGCCGGGCGTGCCGGAATCATTCCGTGTCCTTATCAAAGAGCTTCAGGGACTGGCGCTTGATGTGGAGATCATGTACGCGGACGGCAGCTTCGGCGAGCTGGTCCTGAATGACGACGATGACGAGAGAGGCCCGCGTCACGTCTCGTTCAAACCTGACGCGACGGTGGATGACCTTGACGCCGTCTTCAACCAAGACGTTGCGGTGCCGGCGAAGGCCGCCGGTTCCAACGACCTCTTTAACGAGAGCGCGGTGGAATACAGCGGGCTTGAGCTGCACGAGACCGACGAAGAGCGTGACGCCGCCATCCTGAGCGACGATTTATTTGAAAGTGATCCACAGACCGGTGAGCAGGGGGATGAAGATTAATGGCAAATGTGAGTCATGAGATCGCCGGAGTAAGAATGAAACTTTCCTCTCCCGAGAGAGTCCGCGAGCTCTCCAGCGGAGAGGTCAAAAAGCCGGAGACGATAAACTACAGATCTCTCCGCCCGGAAAAGGACGGTCTTTTCTGCGAGCGTATCTTTGGCCCCATCAGGAGCTATGAGTGTGCCTGCGGAAAGTATAAGCGCAGCGGCCCGAAGTTCCGGGGAGTCGTCTGCGAACGCTGCGGCGTTGAGGTTACCGACAACCGTGTGCGTCGTGAGAAGATGGGGCATATAGAGCTTGCCGCGCCTGTCGTCCACATCTGGTATCTGCGCGGAATCCCGAGCCGCCTTAGCCTTCTGCTGGGAGCCTCGACGAAGGAACTTGAAAAGGTCGTTTACTTCGCCCCGACACGCCGCCGCGAGAAGGTCTACAAGGTGGTCAACGAGGGGCGCAGGATAGATCTTGCGCGCCGTGGCTCGCTGATGTCGGCCTCGGAGGAGCGTATCCACCGTTTCTACGATCCTAAGTTCAAGGCCGAAGAGGCGTTCCGCATTACGAAGGTGGAAGAGGTCCCCGTGGATGAGGGAGATATTGTTACGGCGGCTCAGGTTAGCCGTTTCCGCAGCGATTACGGCGACGACCTGTTTAAGGTCGAGCCTGCCTTCCGCGTATATAAGTCTGACGACGCTGAAAACAGCGTTGAGATGGTCTCCGATACCAAGAAAAAGGTGATGCTTGCGCGCGAACCGGAGCTCAAGGCCGAGCGCGCCGTGCTCAACAATCAGGAGGCCTATATCGTCACCGCCGTTGTCCGTATGCCCTTCGCGAAGAACGACGTCATCTCTGAGAGCGAGTACCGTCTCTATTCACAGAAATATCCGAAGCGTTTCCAGACTGCGGAGGAGACGGAGACCATAGAAGATCCCTGCTACATCGTCATCGAAGGCGGAGAATCTCCCTTCGTGCGCGGCGACATCGTACTGGAGCGCGAAGAGGTCATCTGCGCCGCCTACGATAAGGGCTTCCAGGCCGGAATCGGCGCGGAGGGCGTCTATACGCTGCTCTGCCAGATAAATATAGACACGCTTGTCGACCAGCTTCGCGAGGAGATCGCCGAGTGCTCTGGCCAGAAAAAGCGCAAGCTCATCAAACGCCTGCAGGTCGCGGAGGATTTCCGGAAGAGCGATTCACGTCCCGAGTGGATGGTACTCTCCGTCCTTCCCGTCATCCCGCCGGACCTTCGCCCGATGGTCCAGCTTGACGGCGGACGTTTCGCGACATCGGACCTCAACGACCTCTACCGCAGGGTCATAAACCGCAATAACCGCCTGCGCAAACTCCAGGAGCTTAAAGCGCCGGAGATCATCGTGCGCAATGAAAAGAGGATGCTTCAGGAGTCCGTTGACGCCCTTATCGACAACGGGCGCCGCGGCAAGGCGGTCCTCGGTGCCGGCAACCGCCCGCTCAAGAGCCTTACGGACCTTCTGCGCGGGAAGAAGGGACGCTTCCGTCAGAACCTTCTCGGAAAGCGTGTCGACTATTCGGGACGTTCCGTCATCGTCATCGGGCCGCACCTCAAGATATACCAGTGCGGACTTCCGAAGCAGATGGCGCTTGAGCTCTTCAAGCCCTTTGTCATGCATAAGCTTGTCGAGAGCGGCCTCGCGCCGAACGTCAAGAGCGCCCGCCGCTTTATAGAGCGCGGCCGCGACGAGGTGTGGGGTATCCTTGAAGGTATCATCAAGGACCATCCCGTAATGCTGAACCGCGCCCCGACGCTGCACCGTCTTGGCATACAGGCTTTTGAGCCGGTGCTGATCGAGGGTAAGGCGATATGCCTCCATCCGCTCGTCTGCACGGCCTTCAACGCTGACTTCGACGGAGACCAGATGGCCGTTCACGTACCGCTTTCGCTGGAGGCGCAGACCGAGGCCCGGGTGCTCATGCTCTCCTCGAACAACCTGTTCTCGCCTGCGAGCGGCAAGCCGGTAGTTACTCCGACCCAGGATATAATCCTTGGCGTCTACTACCTGACGACCCTCAGAGAGGGGCTCAAGGGCGAGGATATGTACTTCCGTGATACGGAAGACGTCCTTTCCGCCCTCGATCACGGCATAGTTCACATCAATTCCAAGATCCGCCTCATGAAAGACCCCGCGTGGGAGTGCGAGACGATCGATGGAAAGTGGATAGAGACCTCGCCTGGACGCGTGCTCTTCAACTGCGCGCTGCACCCCGGCTTCCGCTATAAGAACGAGACTATAAATAAGAAGGAAATGGGCAAGCTTCTTGACGAGGCATACGACAAGGTCGGACAGACCGGCATGGTCGAGATGCTAGACGCGATAAAGACGCTCGGTTACCGCTGGTCGACGGTCAGCGGCATCAGCCTTGGAGTCGGCGACGTCATCGTTCCGAAAGAGAAAAAAGAGATACTTGACGTAACGCTCGTTCAGGAAGAGGACCTTACCAGCCAGTACGAAATGGGTATCCTCACCGAGGATGAATACATGCGTCAGAAAGATATCCTCTGGTCGGACGCCGGACGCCGCATCGCCGACAAGATCATGGACAGCATGCAGATGACGAACCCGCTGCGTATCATGGTCGATTCGGGAGCCCGAGGCTCACGCGGACAGGTCGCGCAGATGGCCGGTATTCGCGGACTGATGGCCGACCCCTCAGGTCGCATCATCCGTTACCCGATCGTCGCTAACTTTAAAGAGGGGCTCAATACGCTGGAATACTTCATTTCCACGCACGGAGCGCGAAAAGGTCTCGCCGACACCGCTCTTCGTACCGCTAAATCCGGTTATCTGACGCGCCGTCTCGTTGACGTCGCCCAGGACCTGATCGTCATGGACGAGGACTGCGGCACACACAGCGGCGTTGAGATTCGTCCGCTGCTTCAGCAGGACGGTAAGGCGACTATCTCCATGTCAGAGCGCCTCGCTGGCCGTATCAGCGTCGCCGACGTCAAACATCCCGAGACCGGAGAGCTTTTGCTGGAAAGAAACGAAGAGATCAGCGTTGAGAAGGCGAAATATATAGAATCGCTCGGCATAACGTCAGTATGGGTACGCAGCCCGCTCACCTGCGGACTTCGCCACGGCATCTGCCGCGCCTGCTATGGCCGCGACCTGGCAACGCGCAAGAAGGTCGCCATCGGTGAATCCGTCGGCGTCGTTGCGGCGCAGTCCATAGGCGAGCCTGGAACCCAGCTTACGATGCGTACCTTCCATACGGGAGGTGTCCGCCAGTTCACGGGAGAGGACATCACGCAGGGTCTGCCGAGAATCGAGCAGCTCTTTGAGGTTCGCCGCCCGAAGAAGGTCGCCATCCTCGCCGAAGACACCGGCACGCTCGTGGAGATCCGTGAAATGGACGGCAAGCGCAAGCTTATCATCGCTAAACAGGCCGAGGACGGCACCGAAGAACGTATCTCATACAACATCCCCGCCTCACAGAACTTGCTCTCAGGAGTAGAGGAGGGATGCCAGATCACCAAGGGCATGCTGCTCACGGAGGGATACATTGACCCGCAGCAGCTGCTTGAGGTCGAAGGGCTTGAGGCGGTGCAGCACTATCTGCTTGACGGCATCCAGGAGGTCTATCGTTCGCAGGGTGTCTCCATCAACGACAAACACATCGAGACCATCCTTCGCAAGGTCGCGCCAGTCAACCGTGTGCGCGTCGTGAAGGAGGGTGACAGTGCCTTCGTGTCAGGAGAGCTTGTCTGGAAGGAAGACCTTGAAAAGGCGGTAGACGATATCAAGGAAGAGAACGACAACTCGCTTAACGAGTCCTACAACTTCCTTAAGGACTATAAATTCGTTGATGTCCCCGGAGAGACCGCCGTCGAGGGCGAGGGCAGAGAGGCCGTCTTTACTAGGGAGGGGCTCTCGGAGCTCCTGCAGCCCGGCAGCCTGGCTACGGAGATAATCATCGAGGACGAAGAGGGCCCCGTGCGTGTCATCATCGGCGACGCGAACTTCAGACGTTCGATGGAGGGGCTTGAGATCATTGAAGACTTTGTTTCTCCGGAAACTGAAGAGACGCTTGTCTCGGCCGGCACCAGACTCACCTCCGCCGAGCTTGCGGCGATCGTTGGCTGTCAGCCTAAGCCGATCCTCATCAGGGACATGAACCTTTTGGAGGGAAATAAAGAGAAGTCGTGGTTCGCTTCGGATGTCGAAGACGGCGGCAAGGTCATCATTAAAGTAGATTCACTGCTTGACGATGAGGCCATCGCCCTCCTTAAGAGCCATAATATCCGCCAGATAAAGCTATGGAAGGCTCCCGAGATCATCAACCTTACGGACGCGATGCATCACGTGCTCATCGAACACTTCTTTGGCAAGGCGATCACCCAGGCGATCAACGCCGACGGCGAAGTGATAGAGGACATCCCGCACGTGATCGACGGCTCCGTCGTTCGCGGCTTCGTCGAGGGTGCGATCTCCGGAGTGGAATGCGACGATATGATCATTACCAAGGAACGTATCGTAAAGCTCCTGCTCACGGAGAGGGCTCTCGGCAAGATACTGCTCGAGCCCGTCACCGATGAGGACGGCAGCGTAGTCGTAGAGGCGGCGCAGGAGATCACGAGCTCCGTGCTCGATAAGATCGCGGCATCGGCGGCAGGCAGCATAACGCTGCGTTCAAAGGCCGCCGCCTCCGAATACAAGAAGCTGCTCCAGAGAGTATCGTTCGTCCGCCGGCTCCGCGAAGAGCCGCAGTGGCGTCCGGTGGTACACGGCGTCACGAAGGCGGCCCTTGCGACGGACAGCTTCCTATCCGCGGCCTCCTTCCAGCAGACGGCGCAGGTACTTGCCGCAGCTGCGGTGAGGGGGGATGTCGACAGCCTCGTCGGACTCAAGGAGAACGTTATCATCGGGCTCCTCATTCCGGCGGGAACCGGTATCAAGCGCCATCGCAAAGTGGAGATAAGGGAAGAGCAGGATATTCCTTCAGAGCTTGAGTTCATGGAGGCTTCCTTTAAGGAGTAGACGCCGCGCCGACGATAGAGACAGGCATCGGAATAAGCGCGGAGATTTGTTAGTTAAAAATAAAAGTGACTCCTGAAATATTTTTTCTTTGGAAAATATTTTAGGCAAATTAGCGGCGGAAGGCGCAGTGTTTATTGACACGTGCGCACTCCGCTGTTATTATATGTCGATGCGACTATGCACAGGAGGTGTTCGTGTGCCCTTAAATGAATTGGCCTCCTCGTCGAGATGCGCGGGATTGAACAGTGTTCTGCGTAAGATAGACAGAGGCGAGGCGCTAAAAGTTTTTCTTGCGGATGACGCTGATGAGAAGCTGGCGTCGAAGGTAAGGGCCGCCTCGAAAGAGCGGAATGTCCCCGTCGAGATGGCGGAGGATTCACAACAACTAGGAAGAGCTTGCGCCCTGACGCGAAAGACGGCGGTCGCGGCGATTCTTAAAAAGTAGAAATAACTATTACTAAGGGAAGGAGGGAGCTATTTGCCAACAATCAGCCAGCTTATTCGTAACGGCAGAGAAGAAAAGAGATGTCGCTCAAGCGCGCCTGCTCTTCAGGAGAATCCGCAGCGCCGCGGTGTATGCACCCGCGTTTACACAGTAACTCCTAAGAAGCCTAACTCTGCTCTTCGTAAGGTCGCCCGTGTGCGCCT
The DNA here is from genome assembly GCF_020860125.1 of Cloacibacillus sp. Taxonomy (NCBI): domain Bacteria; kingdom Thermotogati; phylum Synergistota; class Synergistia; order Synergistales; family Synergistaceae; genus Cloacibacillus; species Cloacibacillus sp. Next base: position 56,803 of record NZ_JAJBUX010000015.1, read on the forward strand.
TACCAACGGAATTGAAGTTACAGCTTATATACCGGGAGTCGGACATAACCTTCAGGAACACTCAGTAGTGCTTGTTCGCGGAGGCCGTGTAAAGGACCTGCCTGGTGTACGTTACCACATAGTTAGAGGTACGCTTGACTGCGGTGGTGTTGAAAACCGCCGCCAGAGCCGTTCGCTCTACGGCGCTCGCAGACCGAAATAACTTTTAATGGGAGGTAGTTTTTATGCCGCGTAAAGGTCATGTAAAAAAACGTATTACACCGCCCGATTCAGTCTACGCGAGCCCCGCGATTACGAAATTCATCAACTGCCTGATGCTCGACGGCAAGAAGAGTACGGCGGAGAGAATTTTTTACGGAGCACTGGATCTGGCCGGAAGCAGACTCAATATAGAGCCTGCCGAGGTGTTTGAGAAGGCTATGACGAATGTTCGTCCTCTGGTCGAAGTTCGTCCCCGCCGCGTCGGCGGCGCGACCTATCAGGTTCCCGTTGAAGTGAAACCTGACAGGGCGCAGGCGCTGGCAATTCGCTGGATAATCAACTTCTCACGCTCACGCAAGGGAATCCCGATGGTAGAGCGCCTCGCGCGCGAACTTGGGGATGCCTGCAAGGGCGAGGGCGGTTCGGTTAAGAAGCGTGAGGATACGCACCGTATGGCGGAAGCCAACCGTGCATTTGCCCATTACCGTTGGTAGTGGAAAATATTACAAATTTTGATTTAGTCTGGTGGTGTTGACGATGCAGGGCATCGACTTAAGTACAGTGCGCAATATAGGAATAGCTGCGCATATAGATGCAGGTAAGACGACGACGACGGAACGTATCCTCTTCTATACAGGCCGTAAGCACAAACTTGGGGAGACCCATGAAGGTGCCGCCACAATGGACTGGATGGAGCAGGAGCGCGAGCGTGGTATTACTATCACATCGGCGGCTACTACCTGTTTCTGGGGCGATTGCCTTATCAATATAATTGATACACCCGGACACGTGGACTTTACCGTTGAGGTTGAGCGTTCCATGCGTGTCCTTGACGGTGCTGTCTCCGTATTCTGTGCTGTCGGCGGCGTTGAGCCACAGTCAGAAACAGTTTGGCGTCAGGCCGACAAATACGGTGTGCCGAGGATAGCATTCGTCAACAAAATGGACAGGGTAGGCGCAGATTTCTTCGCGGTCGTCGACCAGATGCGCAAGCGTCTGGGGGCAAAAGCGGTTCCCATTCAGATTCCTATCGGTGTCGAAGACGGCTTTACCGGCATGGTGGATCTCGTTCATGAAAAGGCGGTCATTTATGATGATACCTTGGGGACGGAGTTCCACAGCGCGGATATCCCCCCTCAGCTTGAGGAAGAGGCTGCCCTCGCGAGAATGGAAATGCTTGAAATGCTTGCCGATTACGATGACGAGATGATGGAGCTCTATCTTGAGGGCGGCGATATCCCCCTTGAAATGGTGAAGAGAGTCATTCGTAAGGCTACTATCAGCCTTGATATCGTACCGGTAATGTGTGGCTCGGCATTTAAGAACAAAGGCGTGCAGCCTCTGCTTGACGCGGTTGTGGCCTATCTGCCCAGCCCTCTGGACATGCCGCATATCGTAGCGGTCGATCCCGACGATACGTCGAAGGAGATTGAGGTCAAAGCTGCTGCCGACGAGCCGTTCGCGGCTCTCGCCTTCAAGATAATGGTCGACCCCTTTGTCGGCAGGCTCGCATTCTGCCGCGTCTATTCCGGCTCCATTGAGAGCGGAACGTCGATATACAATACAAATACCCGCCGCCGCGAGCGCGTGGGACGCATCCTTCGTATGCACGCCAACAAGCGTGAGGAGATGGACAGCGCCCAGGCTGGGCTCATCGTCGCTATCCCGGGCCTCAAGCAGGTACGGACGGGCGATACGCTCTGTGACGAAAAACATCCTGTGCTCCTTGAAAACCTCATCTTCCCCGAGCCGGTCATCTCGCTCTCCGTTGAACCGATGAGCAAGGCGGACCAGATAAAACTCGCCAAGGGACTTGAGGCGCTCTCAGAGGAAGATCCAACCTTCCGCGTCTCCGTAAACGAAGACACCGGCCAGACCCTTATCAGCGGTATGGGCGAGCTCCATTTGGAGATAATCGTCGACCGTCTGCGCAGAGAGTTCAACGTCGAGGTCAAGGTCGGACGTCCGCAGGTCGCCTACCGCGAAGCTATTCGCAAACCGGCGAGGGCTCAGGGCAAGTTTGTCAGGCAGTCAGGCGGTAAGGGACAGTACGGCGACGTCGTCCTTGAAGTCGAGCCGTTGGAAGACGGCAAGGGCTTCGAGTGGGTCGACAAGATCGTCGGAGGCGTCGTTCCGAAGGAATACATCCCCGCGGCCCAAAAGGGTGTTGAAGAGGCGCTCAACAACGGCGTACTTGGCGGATATCCTGTCATTGGAATAAAGGTCGCCATCGTCGACGGCAGCTACCATGAGGTCGACAGCTCTGAAATGGCCTTCCGTATCGCCGGTTCTATGGCGATCAAAGAGGCTCTTAAAAAGGCTGATCCGGTGCTCATGGAACCCGTCATGAACGTGGAAGTCGTCGTGCCCGAAGAGTACATGGGAGATGTCATCGGAGATCTTTCATCGCGCCGCGGACGCGTAGCCGAGATGGGAGTGCGTGCCAACGCGCGCATAGTCAAGGCGTTCGTGCCGCTCGCGGAGATGTTTGGATACGCTACAGACCTTAGAAGCAAAACATCAGGCCGCGCCTCATACACAATGAGCTTTGACCACTACGAGGAAGTTCCCCGCAATGTGGCCGAAGAGCTGCTTAAGAATTAATTAAGGAATTACCTCAAGGAGGTTAGGTTAAAATGGCAAAAGAGAAATACGTACGTAACAAACCGCATCTCAACATAGGTACGATCG
>NZ_JAJBUX010000016.1 GCF_020860125.1 Cloacibacillus sp.
ATATGAAATTTGAAGAAATGACAGTCGGCGCATTCATAGACGAACTTGCCTCAAATTCACCGGCCCCCGGCGGCGGCAGCGTCGCCGCGCTCTGCGGTTCGCTGGCATCAGCGCTCACCGTCATGGTCGGAAATCTGACGGTGGGAAAAACTAAATACCAGGACAGTTGGAACGCTGCGGAAAACATTATCTCCGAGGGCAAAAAATTAAATTTAGAATTCATCAGCCTGATGAATAAGGACACCGACGCCTTCAATGTTTTTATGGCGGCAATGAAGATGCCTAAGAATACCGACGAGGAAAAATCTGTTCGCCTGGAGGCAATGGAACACGCCGCAAAGACTGCGACGGAGACGCCTCTTTCAACACTTGAAACATGTGTGAAGCTGATGGATTTTGTTGTGTTGGCAGCGAAATATGGCAACCAAAACGCAATAAGCGACGCGGGGGTAGCCGCTCTCCTTGCAGAGGCAGCCGGGAAGGCTGCCGCTTATAATGTAAAAATCAATCTGCCGGGGATAAAAGACAAAATCTTCGCGGATAAATGTAAAGAGAGGATGTTTTCGGCTCTGAAAGCGATAGAGTCTGGCGCCTTAGAGACTGCCGACATCGTGAATGGCGTCATTTAGAAAATCTGACAGAAATAGCGGCGGCAGGGGTGATTACCGAACAACATGCCTCTGCCTTCGCCTAAAGATTATCGATAACCAACGCCGCCAGGAGTTCTTTCTAATCGTAACACCAGAGAATAAAATATAATATCGGTTATATTTAGAGGAGATAGGACAGAATTACGACACGTCTGCCGCAAAATGAAAACCACCGATTTATGATTGCTGACTTGCAAATTATTGACATTTAACCTATACTCCGAAAATTACCTAACTAAAGTATAATTGCTTTATGTAGAAACGAACGGAGAAGGGTGAGTTAATTGGACAATAATAATACGTCTTACAGCAAGGAGAATACGGGGAAACGCATAAAGAGTTTTCGGCTTGCTCAAAATATATCACTCAGCAAACTGGCGGTGGAAATCGGCGTATCAAAGAGCTTGATCAGCCAGGTAGAACGGGGAGAGGTCTATCCCTCAATTCAAACGCTTGAAAAAATGTCCGCCGCGTTGAATGTTCCGTTAAGCGAGTTTTTTCAGATAAAAGAGGACCAACCGGACGAACAGCTAAGCTCCATTGTAATGAACGGAAAGCATAAAATTATCTTGATGCCTGAGACAAATAACCGTTACTATGTTCTGACTCCCAACGTCAGCAATAACCCGTTCGAGTTCCTGCTGATAGAGTTCCCGCCGCATGAGGATAAGGCGCAGGTAGATAACTCCGTACACAAAGGAGAACAATGTTTCTATATACTGGAAGGTGCGTTAACACTTAATATCGATGATAAAACATACAAGGTTTCCGCAGGCGACAGCGGCTATATAGCGTCATACAGCAAGCACTCTTTTTTTAACAACAGTGGAAAGATCGCTAAGGCCATAATCGTCACAACAAATTCTATTCTTTAGAATAGCAGTTCATGGGGCTGCGGTGAGCCGCGCTTAGATTTTTGCGTTTGTCGTGCAGCCTCATTATTGAGTTTTAGGTACCTTTATCTCACAAATTTGTCAGCCCCAAACATGTCATTTCCGCAATATCAGGTGTTTAGTATCACCACCGACGATAGCTTTTAGTAATGTAAGCACGTCAGTTTTTATATAATCTTTTCTTAAAAAACTTAACAAAGATATAATGGAGGTCAAACATGAGTTATAAGATTCCAGCAGAGATCGCCTCTGCGGCTGTTGATTCAGCGATAAAGAAAAGCCGTCTTCCCTTATTGTCCATGGTTGTTCTGGGGTTTCTTGCCGGTTCATATATCGCTATGGGCGGATATTTTATGACGGTAGTTACACAGGACGCCTCCGGCTTTGTAGGGCTGGGTATCTCAAAATTATTGGGTGGCATAGTCTTCGCGCTCGGCCTTTTGCTTGTAATTGCTGCCGGCGGGGAGCTATTCACCGGAAATTGTATTATGCCTATCGCAATACTTTCCGGCAAGGTATCATGGGCGGCGGCCGCGCGTAACCTTATCGTCGTGTATATTTCAAACCTTGTCGGCGGTATTTTTTTTGCATGGATTCTATATCTCAGCGGCACGATAACACCCTCCTGCGCTCAGACGGCGCTTTCAATCGCCGTGGCCAAGGTCAATATTCCACTCGGAGAGATGATAATTCGCGGAATTCTCTGTAATTGGTTCGTGGCGCTCGCCGTATGGATCGCATTTGGCGCGCTTGACATGAGCGGAAAATATATCGCTTGTCTGATGCCAATTTCAGCCTTCGTGGCGATGGGTTTTGAACATTGCGTTGCAAACATGTACTTCATCTCGCTAGGCCTCTTCCTGAAAAACGACGCCGCCGTCATGACACAGTGTCAGCTGCCGGCTGAGAAACTGATGAATCTCACTCCGTTGGGATATTGGAGAAACCTTATTCCCGTTACATTCGGAAATATGATAGGCGCCGCCGTGCTGGTTGGCGTTCTTTATTACATCGTGTTCAAAAAAGGACTGTCAAAGGATATCTGACCGTTACGTTACGGTATTCAGAAAAAATCGTGGATATGTCAAAGAAATACCGCCGGAGACTGATCCACGCAACTGCACGCTTACCATAATAAGTGTTAAAGATGAAATAAAATAAATGCGTAAGCTGCCCAGGATGTTATTCTCTGCCCGTGCAGGTCAGTTTCATATAATAGATGTTTGACAAACCTGCACGTGCATTCGCCAACATAGAGAAGACCGCTTTTCCATATCGGCATTATGTGCTATGCTGTCCGAACTCTATAAAAAGAGGAGAAATGAAGAAATGAAAATTACTGAAATAACAAGAAAAGACGAAAACACCATACAGAAGGTATCATTCATCTGGGAAAAATCAGTGCGCGCGACGCACCTATTTCTCACAGAGGACGACATGGCCGACATCTCAAAAGATGTCGACGAGGCGCTGGCCTCCGTCCCTACACTGCTGACGGCGGAGAACGAAGACTCAGAATCTGTCGCCTTCATGGGGATAGACGGAGACCGGCTTGAAATGCTCTTCCTTCTGCCGGAGGAGCGCGGGCAGGGCATCGGCAAAAAACTCATGCGCCACGCCATCGATAAATACTCCGTAAAGCGGCTCTGCGTTAATGAGCAAAACACCGCGGCGCTCGGCTTTTACGAACACATGGGATTCAAGGTATATAAGCGCACGGAGCGCGACGAGCAGGGCAATCCATTCCCGCTGCTCTATATGAAGCTGAAATAGAGGGCAGAGAACCCTTTTGAAAGAAAATAAATACGACGATAAGCTCTTCTTTGAAAAATACGCCGGGATGAAACGCTCTGTTGAGGGGCTGGACGGCGCAGGAGAATGGGAGACGCTGAAGAGTCTGCTGCCGGATTTCAGGGGGAAACGCCTTCTGGACCTCGGCTGCGGGTACGGTTGGCACTGCATCTACGCGGTGGAACAGGGCGCGGCCTCGGCTACGGGAATAGACATCTCCGAAAAGATGCTTGCCGTGGCGAGGGAAAAGACACACTATCCGCAGGTGACATACAAACGTATGGCGCTTGAGGAGATGGATTTTCCCGATGGCTCCTTCGATATCGCCCTCAGCTCGCTGGCCCTGCATTATGTCAAATCTTTCGGCGATGTCGCAAGGAGGGTGAACCGTTTTCTCAGCGACGGCGGCTATTTCGTCTTCTCGGCGGAGCATCCGGTATTCACCGCCGAGGGCTCGCAGGACTGGTATCGCAACGATACTGGGAAGATACTGCACTTTCCCGTCGACAACTACTTCTGCGAGGGGCTGCGTCACGCGCGTTTCCTTGGCGAAGAGGTCGTCAAGTACCATAAAACACTGACGACCTACATCGACGGGCTGCTGACAAACGGCTTTGAGCTGCTGCGCCTAGTCGAGCCGCAGCCTCCCGAAAGGATGCTCGATATCGAGGGCATGAGGGACGAGATGCGCCGCCCAATGATGCTTATCGTGGCGGCAAGAAAGAAAAGCGGCGGCAGATAACGTCCGCTGTCATGCCGCGCTTTGAGCGGTCCGGCTTTTTAGAGCAATCCGTTCACGCCGCTGACAAACAACGCATAATAAAAATGGGCTGCCCTTGTAATTAAGGGCGGCCCATTTTTATGTCGGTATTTTCGTATCCTAGAAGAGTCCTGAGACCTTACCCTGAGCGTCGACGTCGATGTTGCAGGCGGCGGGACGCTTCGGCAGGCCGGGCATCGTCATGATCGCTCCCGTGATCGGGATGATGAATCCCGCGCCCGCGGAGAGGCGAACTTCGCGCACCGTAAGTTTGAATCCGGTCGGACGCCCCTTTTTGCTCGCGTCGTCGGAGATCGAGGCCTGCGTTTTCGCCATGCAGATGAGCAGTCCGTCTTTGCCGAGGTCGTGGATCTTCTTGAGGTCTTTTTCCGCCTTGTCGGTGAAGACCACTCCGTCCGCTCCGTATATTTTCGTCGCGATGGTCTCGATCTTCTCTTTCGGCGAGAGTTTCTCGTCGTAGAGGTAATGGAAGCTGTTTTCTTTGTCACAGGCCTTGATGACCTCTTCGGCCATCTTGATGCCGCCCTCGCCGCCCTTCGCCCAGATGTCGGACTCTACTACGGGAACGCCGAGCTTCGCGCACTTTTCCTGGATGAATTTGAGCTCTTCCTCCGTGTCTGTCGGGAAGGCGTTGAGCGCCACGACGACGGGCAGGCCGAAGGAGAGCATGTTCTCGACATGCTTCTCAAGGTTCGGGATTCCCGCCTCAAGGGCCGCCATGTTCACATTGCCGAGGTCCTCTTTGGCCACGCCGCCGTGCATTTTGAGGGCGCGTATGGTCGCCACGATGACGACGGCGTTCGGCTTGAGTCCCGCGAGGCGGCATTTGATGTCGAGGAATTTTTCCGCGCCAAGGTCGGCGGCGAAGCCAGCCTCGGTGACAAAGTAGTCGGCAAGCTTCAGACCGTATTTTGTCGCCATGACGCTGTTGCAGCCGTGGGCGATGTTAGCAAAGGGTCCGCCGTGGATGAAGGCGGGGACATGTTCGAGGGTCTGGACGAGATTCGGTTTGATGGCGTCTTTCAGCAGCATCGCCATCGCTCCCTGAGCCTCGAGCTCCTTCGCGGTCACCGGTTTGTCGTCGTAGGTATAGGCGATGATTATCTTCGAGAGGCATTCCTTGAGGTCCTCGATGCCCTGTGACAGGCAGAGGATCGCCATGATCTCGGAGGCGACGGTGATGTCGAAGCCGTCCTGGCGCGGAACGCCGTCGGGCTTGCCGCCGAGGCCGATGACGATGTTGCGCAGCGCGCGGTCATTCATGTCAAGCACGCGCTTAAAGACGATGCGGCGCGGGTCTATATTGAGGAGATTTCCCTGCTGGATGGAGTTGTCGAGCATCGCGGCCAGAAGGTTGTGCGCCGAGGTGATAGCGTGGAAGTCGCCGGTGAAGTGAATGTTGATATCCTCCATCGGGACGACCTGGCTGTAACCGCCGCCGGCGGCTCCGCCCTTCACTCCGAAGACTGGCCCCAGGGAGGGCTCGCGGAGCGCCAGGGTTACCTTTTTGCCGAGCTTTGCCAGCGCCTGCGCAAGGCCGACGGAGGTCGTAGTCTTGCCCTCCCCCGCAGGAGTCGGGGTTATCGCGGTGACAAGAATCAGCTTGCCGTCCTTGTTGTCCTTTACCTTCTCCCAAAGGTCAAAAGAAACCTTCGCCTTATACTTGCCGTAAAGCTCAAGATCATCCGCGTCAATGTCGAGTTTTTTCGCAACATCTACGATGGGCTCCATCGCAGCCTGCTGCGCTATCTCAATGTCGCTAAGAAATGCCATTCTGACCACTCCTGTTTTATATTAAATTCGGGTATGGGCCGCATAAAACCAAAACCGCCGTTACGCGGCAACATTAGTATATTCTATACTATTTTGCCGATTTTTTTAACCGAGGAAATACTATTCGCCCTCCTGCCGTCAAATATCCGTCGAAAAATTAAAAGCGCCCCATTTTTTCGTAACTATCAGCCTAACAGATGCGTCTCTATTATCTGCTCCATCTCAAAACGGCGCACCCGCAGACAATGACGTATCACCTCTTCCAGCGCTGCAAGCGGCAAAGGCCCCACAAGCTCGGCATCGGCGATCCCGACGCCGTAGCTGTCGGCGAGAGACTTGATAAGGTCGTATACGACAGGAATCGGCGTCTTCTCAAAGTTGGTCAGGTTCATCGACACCTGCACCATTCCCCGTTCCTCAAGCGCAAGACCTATCGCGCGGCAGAAGCGTAACCCGCCGCTTGAGAAGCGCATACGCTTCGCGATGGCCTTTGCTATTTCGAGATCATCCGTCCGCAGGTTCACGTTATACGCGACGAGCGGGAAACGAACACCCGTGACTGTTACTCCGGACTTTGGTACGAAAGCGAACGGCCCTTCGTCCGGCCGCCACTCCTCGTTCTGCATCTTTTCGGGCAAAGCCTCGTATTGCCCTTTGCGTATATCGACCAGATTCTGACGCGACGGCTTTGTGGCGGCATCCTCATAGTAATATACCGGAACGCCGAGTCCTCCGAGGAATTTCCCATAGCGCCGGGCAATATCAAGGGCCTCTTCTTTCTCTACGTTACGCACGGGGACGAACGGGACGACATCTACGGCCCCCTGGCGCGGGTGGCTGCCGTGGTGCATGGCCATGTCTATCTCTTCGACCGCCTGCGCCGTAATATTCATTGCTCCCGCAAGCACATCCTCCGGCTCCCCTATCCAGGTATAGACGGAACGGTTGTGGTCGGCGTCTGAGTCGATATCCATTATCGTAATATTCGGGGTGGCGGTCAGCGACTCCGTTATCCGTTTGATCTTCGCTTCGTCTCTTCCTTCGCTGACGTTCAATTCGCAGAGCAGTATCTTTTTTGACATCTTTCTCATATCCTCTCTTATTGTACCGCGGCTTTGAGCCCGCAGGCCGACCGTGCCAGCTCTTCGTTTATCTCCTGCGTCTTTATGAGTGAAAGATTAGCCTCCACGTTAAGCGCCGTATCTTTAACGGCCATCTCGGCGAGCAAAACTCCCGCCTCCATATCCGACGAGGCCGCGGGGTTAAATTTTCCGTCCATCTCGCGGCAGAACTCCAGTATACGCAGGGCGGCGCGGCCGTTTTCCAGCGGCACATTGGCGGCCCTTATTGCCGCGCTCTCAATCGCCGCGCGGCGCGTGGACTTCTGCTCATCGGTGGCTTTGGGAAGCGCAAAGGCGGCCTTTATTCCCAGATATGAGCGCGTATCCTCTACCGCGCCCTCTTTTAGCTGTACGGCAAGTTCGTCAAGCTCCTCCGCGATCTCAAGATATCTTTCATCGGGAAGGCCGTATTCCTTACCGACCGAAAGACGCGAAACCATCCCCACAAGCCCCGCGGCCATCGCTCCGGCGACAGCGGAGGCCGAGCCTCCGCCAACCGTAACGTCCCTGCTGTCCATTATCTTTTCTACTACTTCATAAAATATTTTCATTTATATCTCCTGTATGACAGCGCCGTTCTGAACGCTTATCTTTCCGTATCTTATGACCGTGTCCACCGGGTTTTCTCCAAGACGATAGGCGATATCTTCGTAGGTCGGGATATCAAGAATTAAAATATCGGCCTGTTTGCCCGCCTCTATGGAACCTATACGGTCCTCCCGTTTCAGCGCGCAGGCGCCTCCGTAAGTGGCGGCGCGCAGGGCACGGGCCGGCGGCATCCCGTGCTGTCTGCAGGCGAGAGAGATTATGAAGGGCATTGAAGTACACCAGCATCCGGGACAGCAGTTGGTAGCCATCCCAAGCTCAAGCCCCGCCTCAAACATCGGACGCGGATTAAAAAAGAGCGGATGATTCACGGCAAAATCTATCCTCGGAAGGACGACGCCGGTAACCCCGCTTTCGGCAAGCTTCTCCAGTGCCGATATCGGAGTATAGTTAAGATGGTCCGCGGAATACATCTTCATCTCGGCGGCAAGGTCCTCGCCGCCGACATACGAATAGGCTCCCGCATGTATCTTAGGCTCCATTCCGTGTTCGCGTCCCGCCTCAAGTATCTTCCGGCACTCTTCTTTTTCATAATGCCCGGAATCGCACCAGATATCGCAGGCCTCGGCCAGCCCGCTTCTCCCGACCTCCGGGATCATCTCTTTAATGAGCATATCCATGTACGCCTCTTTCGTCATATCGGGAGCCCAGCCGTGCGCGCCGAGAAATGTCGAAGATATATCTACCGGTAATTTTTCCGCGAGTATGCGGTTTATCTTAAGCTGGCGCATCTCCCCCTCGGTATTAAGGCTGTAGCCGCTCTTGCTCTCAAGCGTCGTCGTGCCGCTCAATATCATCCGGCGCACCCGCTCTGCGGACTGTTCGTAAAGCTCTTCCATCGGTAGGTCTCGTGTCGCGGACAATGTCACCATGATCCCCATCGGCACTCCCCGGCGTTTCAGCTCGTCAAGGTCGTCGGTCTCCAATCTGGCGCAATACTCCTCCACGCGCGTTCCTCCGAATACCACATGGGTGTGACAGTCGACGAAACCAGGCGTGACGACTTTGCCGGAGGCGTCGATGACCCTCGTCGCCGCGTCGATCAGCGGCGCGATCTCGCTCCGGCTGCCGACGGCCGTTATCTTACCCTCGCCTATCGCCACGGAACCGTTTTTGATAAGCCCTATATGGTCCGCGGCATCTTTTTCACAGGTCAGTATCTGAGCGGCGTTTTCAATGACTATATCCGCTGCCTTTTTCTTCAATTGGACCGCCTCCGTTCAAATCAAAGCCAGGGGAGCCGAAAAATGGCTCCCCCGCACTTTATCTTTCAGTTCACGCAGATTACGTGAGCAGCCAAACCGCACAGGTTCCGCTTATAGTTTATCGCTTCCGTCGGGGCCGAAGGTGACCTTGTCGGCCGGCTGCCACCAAAGGGGAACTTTGATTCCCTCCTTTGTGAGCTTGCCTTTGCCGTTCGCGACATCCTTCGCGGAGTCGTAACCGGCCTGGGCATGACGGATAACGCCGATTCCTGAGTCCACCGTCATTGCCACTTCAAGACGGATATCGGCGTCGGCGGTGCCGTCCGCGATCTGGGTAACGCCGGTGTGTACGGCTTCACCCATTGAGTAGTTGGCCTGAATGGCTATGAGGTCGCACATGCCGCAGGCGTTGAGCAGACCGTTGAGCATCGGCCAGTCGGAGATGAGGTCGCCGCCGTCCGGCATACGCTCGGATTCAAATGTCGGGTTGACGATCGAACCGGAGTCAAGGTTGTCGCGGGAGAAGGCCACGGGGCCCTTTATCTCACCCTTCTTAATCAGGTCGTTGACCGCGAGCGCGAACTTCTTTCTCTGGCCGAACCCCATGTAGCAGATACGGGCCGGCAGCGCCTCGATCGGAAGATGCTTGCTTGCGAGCGGAATCCAGCGACCGACGATCGGGTCGTCTCCGAAGAGCTCCATCGCCAGTTCGTCGGTTCTCTTGAGGTCCGCGGGATCGCCGGAGATGCAGGTCCAGCGGAAGGGGCCGCGGCCTTCGCAGAAGAGCGGACGTATATAGTCGGCGACAAAGGCCGGCAGTCTCATCGCCTCGGCTTCGGGGAATCCGGCGTCGCGGCACTCTTTACGGATGCTTGTGCCATATTCAAAGGTGGGAACGCCCTTATCGAGGTATTTAAGCATCACCGCGAGCTGGCGCTTCATTGTCGCGCGGGCCAGTTCGAGATATTTATCCATATCGGTGTTACGGAGCTCTCTCGCCTGCTCCGGCGTATATCCTGAGGGGATATATGACACCGGGTCGTGACAGGGGCACATCTCCGTCACCACGTCGGGCATGAATCCCTTATCAAAAGCCTCTTCAAAGAGGTCCGCAGCGTTGCCGACGACTCCGAATGAATGCGGCGTCTTTTCCGCAACACACTTCTTAGCCTTTTCGATGGCCTCGTCAAGCGAGCCCACGATCTCGTCGAGATAGTTCTTCGCGACGCGGCGCTCGAGCGTCTCAATGTCGGCGTCGATAACGATCGCCACACCGCCGTGCATCTTCATCGCCCAGGTCTGGTTTCCGCCCATTCCGCCGGCTCCCGCGGTGAGGAGTATGCGGTTTTCCATGCTGCCGTCATAGTGCTTGATACCGACCGCGGCGAGCGTTTCGAAAGTTCCTTCGATGACACCCTGCGTTCCGATGTACTCCCAGGGAGCCGCCGTATACTGCGCAAAGATTGTAAGGTTTTTAGCTTCGAGGTCATAGAAAGTCTCCCATGACGGACGCATAAAGTTTGTCGTCGCCATCACGACCACGGGGGCATATTTGTGAGTCTTGAATACCGCTACCGGCATACCTGACTGTACGACCAGGGTCTCGTCGTCTTCAAGTTCTTTAAGGCTCTTGACAATCGCGTGGTACGACTCCCAGTTGCGCGCGCATTTGCCGTTGCCGCCGTAGATTATCAGTTTTTCCGGGTGCTCCGCGTTCTCCATATTGTTTTCTAGCATGCGGAGGATCGTCTCCTGACGCCACCCCTTGCATCTCAGTGTATTCCCGCGCTGTGCCTTTACCTCGTAGAGTATCTGTGCGTTGCCTGCCATTAAGAACATCTCCTTTGTGTTATTAATTGCCTTGCGGCACGTTTTTCTTAACTTGACAGGTTAATGGTAAAACAACGCTATCAAAGAATCGTCAGGTCAAAAAATTTTTTCCCTACCGTTATTGATGGAGGGGCAGAACGTTTTGATAAAAAATTAATGGTAGATATCTATATTTTTGATATTGAGAAATTATTCAAATAACTTAATTAAGGAAGGGAACAACAATGACAAAACAGCTGCAGTACAGCCCGCTCAAGTTTTTGTTTTTCAGCGCAATCGGAATATTCATGTTTTTCATCCCGATAACATTCATGGGAAAAAACAGTATTCCCATCGACCATGTGATAACTTTGATAAGAAAAATACCGCACCTGGGGTCTCTCTATGTGGTCATCGTCACCATCTGGGGGGTCGCTCGCGCGGTGCGGCTGAAAAAATACGCCTCTTCGTTCACAGACGCGTTTTTCTTCGTAACAAACCTCATCGGCACGGCATTCTGCGCGATGGTCTATTTTAATATCGGACCGGAATGGTTCTTAGACAAAAATATCGCGCCATATATATTCAACGCCGTGGCGGTATCCGTTACGATGCTGATACCGATAGGCTCAATATTTCTCGCCTTTCTCGTCAATTACGGCCTTATGGAGTGTGTCGGAGAGCTGATGGTCCCGGTCATGCGCCCAATATTCCACACGCCGGGCAGAGCCGCGATAGACACCGTCGCCTCTTTCGTAGGCAGTTATTCGGTCGGGCTCATCATCACAAACAATGTTTACAGAAAGGGCGGCTATACCGCGCGTGAGGCGGCCATCATCGGAACCGGTTTTTCCACGGTATCCGCGACATTTATGATAATCGTCGCCAAGACACTCGGGATCATCGAGCACTGGAACATATATTTCTGGGTTACTCTGGTCGTCTGCTTTACCGTAACGGCAATCACCCTTCGCATTCCGCCGCTCTCCCGCGTGCCTGATACATTTTATCCCGGCGCGGTACCGGAGGGAGATATCATAGAGGAGAGCGGCGGCCGTTTCGAGCGCGCGTGGAAGATCGGGGTAAGAACGGGAGCGACCGCCCCGGGACTTTATGAGATCGCAAAAGACAACTTCACCTACGGCATCGTGATGGCCTCGGGAGTGGGCGCCGCGATAATGTTTTTCGGCGTGAGTGCGCTTCTCATCTCAAAATATACGACGCTCTTCGACTACACCGCCTGGATATACTATCCATTCTTTAAGGTCCTTGGAATGCCTGACGCCATGCTGGCCGCCAAGGCCGCGTCGACGTCGATCGCGGACATGTTCCTGCCCGCGATATTATGCAGGGATTCCGCTTTGACAACGCGCTTCGTCGTCGCCGTCATCTGTATCTCGGAGGTGCTCTTCTTTTCCGGAATGCTGCCCTGCCTCACGGGAACGGATATTCCGCTGAAGATGCGGGAAATTTTCATCATCTGGTTTGAGCGTGTGGTATTTTCAATACTGATCGCAACGCCAATCGTATATATACTCTTCTAAAGAGGGCAGACAAAGACATCCACCCCCGGTCGGAGGGTGGATGTTTCGTTTAGCCTTGCCTTATTGTCAAGCTCCCGCCAGCCGCAGGCGCATTCAAAATCAGAGGCCGAAGCGCTCCCGCAGCATTCTCACCCGATGCGGGACAGGGATCTTCGCGTAAATAGAGACGGCCTCTTCGGCGTACTCCTTCGAAGATTTTTTAAGTATTTTATTGAACTGCGGCGGCAGGCCGCCCTCCTCCAGCATTTTCGCAAGATAGGCCTTGGCCATCGCGTGAACCGATATCCATGAATGCTTTCTTATCGGCGCGGAGAGCAGCTCACCTATCTCAAGCGAACGATAGGCGTCTTCATAACGTTTCTGCTCGGCATCCGCGATCGACTTCAGGCTGTAGAGTATGGAGCCGCAGCGCCCGCCCTGACAGCGTTCAAAGACCTTCGTGCCACGGTAGATATTCTCGAACATCATCTCCATGTCCCCAAGGTCAAAGGCGACATCCGCAAGATGGGCACGGAAATGGCTGCTGCCCCAGAAAAGCCCCTTCTCTTCGCAGACACTTATACAGTGGTTGAAATGCTCCACCGCCTTCGCGAAATCACCCTGCCAGTGATAATTCTCTCCGATGTAGCACTCCGCCGCCAGCATGCTGAGCGTATAATTCTTGCCCAGCAGCGCCTGTTCCTCAAATATGGCGATCGAGCGGCGCAGCACCTTTTCCGATTTTTCATAATCCCCCATAATTTGGAAGGCGACGCCGATATAGCGCAGCGCGATACCCATATACTTCTCCCGTTCATCGTCGCGTGCCGCGTTAAGCATCTCCCGCGCCGTGCGCATCAGAGGCTCCGCGTTGTCCGTCTGTAGGAAATAATGCCCCATATTCGAAAGGGAATGGATGTATATCGTAGAGAAAGAATGTTCGCGCGCTATCTTCATCGCGCGGTTCAGGAGAACCCTGCCACGGTCATATTCTCCCCAGCAGATCAGGTACCCCCCGCACAGCTCCAGATAAGAGGCCTCCATCCGCAGTACCTCTTTCTCGTTATCGGCCCGCATATTATTTCTGATATCAGCCAGCAGGGCACTCATATCGTCCATTTTCTTCTCCGTATCCGAGCGGTCGTTATACGGGTGCGTACAGGAATAGAGCACATCGTCCTGGATGAGCGGAAAAAGGTCGTGGTTGAGGGTTATATCGAATATCATCTCGCGCAGATGCTGATTCAGGACATTCTCCGGCAGTCCTGCCTTAGTATAGTGGTAACAAAGCATCGAACTGAGCGCGGGGTCCCATTTCCTTGGTGAATACTGCCCGTTAAGCGTGTCCGCGACCTTTTTATGGTACTCGCTGAGTTTGAAGCCGGGAATTGCATCGTACACGCAGCTCCTTAGCTTGGCGTGGCTGAAATCGACGTGCACGCCAAAGTCTATCGTCTTTATCTCTTTGATCAGCATCTTGCGCAGAAGCTCTTCCGCCACCGCGGAGACTTCCTGGGGCGGTTCCCCCATTACTTTGGCAATCAACGAAATGCTGGCGCCGTTTGTAAATACAGACAGCACACGCAGAAATTCCCTCTGCTTTTCCGATATCTCGCCAAATCTGGCGAGCATGACGCCGCCCAGACCGCTGACGGTAAATTCCGCCTTTGAATTCGCCCTGAGCAGCTTTACCATCTCAGCTACCAGCAGCGGCATGCCCTCTGTCTCGTTATAGAAATAGTCTTTATCTTTTGATTCCAACAGCTCTTTATCAAGAAAATGGCTGCAAAAAGAGGCCGTTTCCGAGCGGTCGAACGGTTTGAGGGGAATATGAAGAAAATTGATCGCTCCAGCATCCTTAAGCCGCGTAAGCGTGCGCATTATGTAATCGCTCTTTTCCGGACGGCTTGTAATAAATATCGTGGCCGGTACGGAGAGGTTTTCGATAAACACTTCGAGCATATGGATAGACTGTTTGTCAAACCAATGCATATCCTCCAGGACGATAACGGGACGCCGGCCGCCGGCGGCACGGCAGACAAGGCGGCTGACGGCCCTTCCGATGATTATGGGGGTCCGCTCCAAAACAACGACGGAATCAGCGTTATAAGCTATCCGCCTGCCACTCATAAAATTGGGAAAAACCCCGGCAAGCAGCGAAAAATTTACCCCGCTGTCCTCCGACGATTCCTCCGTACAATACAGCGCCGCCTGCGATACGAGGTTATTCCATGACGAATATGGATAGTCCAGCCCCGCCTCGTAGGATCTCGTCGACAATATTATATGGCTCTCGCCGTCGAAAAACGACAACACCTTGTGGAGCAGCGACGTTTTGCCGATCCCCGCCTCGCCGTCTAAAAAAACCGCCACGGTGCCGTCGTTATTCTCCAGCCGTTCAAAGATCAGCGACTGTTCCCTCATTCTGCCGACAAAGAACGAATCCGGTGAAACATCTCCCATCCCGCCGTCATGCGTATCCAAAACTATCATGCGCTTAAAATATTCTTCCGCCCGTGCCGAGGGTGTGAGCGAAAGCTCTTCGGAGAGACGGCGCTTATACTCGCGGAAGAGAGTGCTTGCCTTTGCCGCCCCGCGTCTTTTGAAATAGAGATCCATAAGCTCCAGCGTGGAATCCTCGTCAAAGGGGTCGGCCGCGATGAGCATCTCAAGCGAGCTCTCAAGATTATCCTCATCCTGCGAATCATAACAGGCGGTAATGCGTATTTTCAGCTTTTCTGTCACGCGTGTCTTGAACTGCGATTTGGCGATGAGAAGCCAGTTGCCGAAATCAGCGCATTCGGGAATATCAAACCCCTTGAGCAGTTCGTCGGAAAGACACTGCGGCAGAGGCGCATCTACGTCACTTATTCTGTCTATGAGATCCAGGTCACAGGAGAAACCGGCCGCCGATACATAGCGGCGGTCGGCAATTATCGAATCTTTGGGGAAATATTGTTTCAGCAGATACAGAGCGTTTCTAAAATTATTGTAGGCCGAATTTTCGTCCTTCGTACCCCAAAAGATGGAGGCCAGCTTTTCACGGCTGGCGCGCCCCTCTATGGCAAGATAATAGACTATAGCCTCGGCTTTTTTGAGGGGGAGACGAAGCGCTTCTCCATTGATCTCTATTGACGGCGTACCTATTACCTTCACTTTTACATTCATTTCTCCCCATCCTTTTCTCCAAAATAAAAATACAGGGAGAGCTGTCTGCAATATTCTGTTTTGCAAATCCAGGCGCTCTCCCTGTATATATTATTTTAATACATATACCGCTATCGCCATACCGGCGGTTACAAGATGCTATCTCAACGTGCCGACCGCCTCTTCGACGGCCTTGACGAGCGTTCCGTCCGTGATAAGCTCTGCAGCCAGTTTTTGGTCTTTATAAAAGACCCTGTCCTCTTCCATAAACTCCACCGCGCCGCGTATCACCTTATATGCGGCCTCCGTACCAGCGCCAAGTTTCCTCTTTTCCTGAAGGTCAAGAGCCTGGGCGGCGCACATAAGCTCTATGCCGAGAACCATCCTGACATTTTCCAATATCTGCGCCGCTTTGCGTGCGCCTATCGTACCCATGCTGACATGATCCTCCTGTCCGGCAGATGTGGGTATCGAGTCGACGCTCGCAGGGTGGGCAAGCACCTTATTCTCCGAGACAAGAGCCGCGGCCGCGTACTGCGGAATCATGAAGCCGCAGTTTATGCCGCCGTGCTTAACGAGAAAGGCGGGAAGCCCGTGGTTAAGCGCCGGGTCTATCAGCTTTGCAATGCGACGTTCGGAGATATTACCAAGTTCTGAGAGCGCGATACCTAACGTATCAGCCGCTATCGCTACCGGCTGTCCATGGAAATTGCCTCCAGAAAAGACATCGCCGGTATCGACCAGGACTATCGGATTATCGGTGACGGCATTGATCTCGTTCTCCACGACGGAGGCGACATAATCTATGGCAAGACGGCTGGCTCCGTGTATCTGGGGAATACAGCGCAGCGAATACGAATCCTGCATACGCAGTTCGCCCTGCTCCGTAACATATTCACTGCCCTCAAGCAGACGGAGCATGTTTTCCGCGGCCTCTTTCTGCCCCGAATGCCGGCGCACATCCTGTATACGCGGGTCGTAGGCATTTTTGATTCCGCGAAGGGATTCGACTGTGAGCGCTCCGACGATGTCGGCGGTCTTTTTCAGCGTTATGGCGTCAGCCAGCGCATGGGCTGCGACTGAGGTCATACACTGCGTTCCGTTGATGAGGGCGAGCCCCTCTTTGGCCTTAAGCTCGATAAGCGGGATCTTCGCCTTGGCCATCGCCTCGGCCCCCTCCATTACGACGCCGTTATATTCGGCCTCGCCGAGCCCGATCATCGGCAGCACCATATGGGCGAGCGGACAGAGGTCTCCGCTTGAACCTACCGAGCCCTTCTCCGGCACCACGGGGTGAACGCCTCTATTGAGCATATCGAGTATGGTGTTGATGACTACCGGGCGTACGCCGGAAAATCCGTTAAGAAGTGAGTTCGCACGCATGACCAGCATCCCACGGACGACGTCGGCCGGAAGCGGCGCGCCGACCCCGGCGGCGTCCGCCAGTATAAGTTTTATCTGAAGAAGATTTATATCCTCCTCTGGTATCGCAACCTCAGAAAATCTGCCAAATCCGGTATTGATGCCGTACATTGGGCGTCCGCCCGCGACAAGCTCCTCCACCAGCGCCCGGGATTTTTTTACGTCCTCCATCGCCTCAAGGCTCGCGCATACCTGCGCGCCGTTTCTCGTTATGCGTATCAGACTCTCCAGCGTAAGATCTTTTCCATTCAATACGATTTCTTTCAAAGCACTCACTCCTTTTCGTCTATCCGCCTCCCCGCGAAACAGACAACGCAAAATCTTACCTCATGAGGGGTACCCTTAACTGCATCGTTTTGACCATCGGGTATATTGACAAACTAATGCAACTCTATTTAAAGATAATCCTACTAATTCATCAAATTATCATCAAACCATACTTATTGCTCAATTTAGTCTATTTAATACTTTGATAAAATAATTATATAGTAATGGTACTCTTCTTTCATCAAAGACCGTCTCCCTGAGAAATATTATTTGCCGTTTGTTGTTATTTCTACAAAAATTAATATATTGTGGAGGCAGAGAAAAATGATCTTGTTAAATCCAGTCGTCATTTCGGTCATCGTCATGATAGGCCTATGTCTGATCAACCTGAACATAGTGCTTGCGCTGCTCCTCGCCGCGCTTGCGGGAGGTCTGGCCGCCGGCATGTCCATCCCGGCGACGATGGGCGTTCTGATCAGCGGCATGGGAGGAAACGCCGAGACGGCGCTAGCCTATTTTCTTCTCGGGACATTCGCCATCGCGATAAACAAAACAGGCCTGGCCTCGATCGCATGTAAAAAAATCGCGTCGATGGTGGGAGAGCACAAGATTATGCTGATGTTTCTCATCGCCCTTATCGCGTGCATCTCGGGAACGGTGATTCCCGTCCATATCGCGTTCATCCCTATCCTCATCCCGCCGCTGCTCTTCCTGTTCAACAAACTCAAAGTCGACCGCCGTCAGGTTGCCTGCGCCCTCGCCTTCGGACTCAAATGCCCCTATATAACGCTGCCAATCGGATATGGGCTCATCTTCCAGGGGATCATCGCCGCGGAGATGGGACGCAACGGCATGGAAATAGCCAAGGGATCGGTCCCCGCCTATACATGGGTGATAGGCATAGGGATGATCATCGGTCTTCTCATCGCGGTATTCATAACCTATAACCGCCCGAGACACTACGAGGATAAACCGATAATCGGCGGTTCGGCGGAGGATATGCCAAGCACCTTTACAAAGACGCACTATCTGACGATGGTGGCGATAATTGCGGCCTTCGCCGCCCAGCTATGGTCAGGCTCAATGCCGCTGGGAGCGCTTGTGGCGCTCCTCGTCATGATCGTCACCGGGGTGTTGAAATTCAAAGATATTGACGAAAGTTTTCTCGGCGGGCTTGAAATAATGGGACTCATAGCCTTCGTAATGCTCATCGCCGCCGGTTACGGCACGGTCCTCAGAGAGACTAAATCCGTTGAGCACCTTGTAAACAGCGTTGTATCGCTGGTCGGCGGAAGCAAGTTCTGGGGGGCCTTCCTCATGCTGGCCGTTGGGCTGCTCGTTACGATGGGAATCGGGACCTCTTTCGGCACGGTCCCCGTAATCGCGGCCATCTACTGCCCGCTCGCAATGCAGCTCGGTTTCTCTGTCGGAGCGACAGCCTGTCTCATCGCCGCAGCCGGCGCGCTGGGAGACGCCGGTTCTCCCGCCTCCGATACGACGCTCGGCCCCACGGCGGGACTGAACGCGGACGGACAGCACAACCACATATGGGACACCTGCGTACCGACGTTCCTGCATTATAACATCCCGATATTCATCGCCGCGATGGTTGGAGCTTTGGTCCTTTATTAATCAATATAGTCTCTTCAGGCGGGTTTTGTTCCTCCCTGCCGCTGTATAGAGATGAAAGACACGGCCCCTTTTGCCGGAAAGAGGGCCGTGTCTTTCATTCTTTTTTCAAATCTATCCTGCGGTATCAAAATTACATCAATATCATATTCAAAATATCAGATTACTTTCAGTAAAATTTGATAAACCAATTACATTCACCTATTACTATCTATATATTGAAATATATTTTTAATTTTTTATTTTAACAAGAAATCATAATCTACCGAGAGAAAGCAGTGAGGATAATGGAGCTAACAAAGGATCAGCTTGGTATGCTGCACGGCGAACAGGGAGAGGCCGTAGCCTATGCGATAAGAATACAGGAGGGGCTTGGCCGGGTATTCGGAGCAAAACGCATGGTACCCATCACACGCGCACACGTAGCTCTCAGCGCACAGGACGCGGATCTATGGTTTGTAGAAAAGTTAGTCAATATGGGCGGAAAATGTAAAATCGCTCCCACCGTCAATCCAAGCATCGACATCGGCTATCTGAACAGGCACCTAGCGGAGGTACCCCAGGAAGGCAAGGATATCGTATCCAAAACAAACGATGCCTACCGAAAGATCGGAGCACAGCTAACCTTTAACTGTACGCCTTATCTGCAGCAAAACGTACCCGCATATGGGGAAATCATCGGCTTCTCCGAATCAAGCGCCACGCCCTTCGTTAATTCCGTAATAGGGGCCCGTACGAACAGAGAATCTTCACAGAGCGCTCTATGCGCCGCGATAACCGGTCTGGTTCCCGAATATGGGCTGCTGCTTGATAAAAACCGTAAGGCGGAAATACTCGTAGAGGTAAAAGCTGAAATAAAGGATGATTTTGATTACCAGCTGCTCGGCTGGTGCTATCCCCTCATCTATAACGGACCGGAGATCCCTGCATTTATTGGCATCAACGAACGCGCGACTCCTGAGGGGTTCATGAACTTCGGAGCACAGCTGAATACCTCTGGAGCGGTCGGCCTGTATCATATCGTCAGCATCACTCCGGAGGCACCCGACATTAAGACTGCGTTTGGAGGAAAAGAACCCAAAAAGCGGGTGGTCATCGAGCAGAAGGATCTAGAAATGGTACGGGAACGTATCTGCGGCAAACCTGGAAAGATAGACTTCGCCATGTTTGGCTGTCCGCACCTTTCTATCCGTCAGGTTGGAGATATCGCCCGCATATGCAACGGAAAACGCTTCGCTGTCGATGTATGGGTCCTCACAAGTTCTCTTACAAAAGAACTTGCCGCCCGTATGGGATTTATTGACATTATTAATCGAGCCGGCGGACATATCATTGCCGATACCTGCATCGACGTGCCGCCTTGTTGGTGGCCCTATTATGGAAAAAGCGCCGTTACCGATTCTCCAAAATGCGCCTATTACAACGAGATCAGAAAGATAGATTTCAAGATCCGCCCGCTTGAACAGGCGATAGAGGCGGCATTAACAGGGGAGGTACGGATATGATCACGAAAAACTTTAAATGCGAGGCCATCGCAGCCGGTAAAGCGGCGGGACCAGCCATCGTGTCGAACGAGGCTATCTGTTTTTACCTCGTGGAGCCGGAGAGCGGCGTGGTGATAGAACAAAAACATGTCCTTGAAGGAAGGTCTATGTCTGGGCACGTCCTGGTAGCACACGCCGGAAAAGGCAGCTCCGTCGTTCAGATGGACGGTCTATTCAAGATCGCGGCGAGGGGCAAGGGGCCAGTGGCCGTTGTCTTGAGGAATCCGGACCCCGTATTCGTCTCCGCCCTCCTTGTAATGGAACTTCCCTCGGTGTACAACGTTGAGGAAGACTTTTACTCCTACGTGCAGGACGGAGATATGGTTACCGTCGACGCAGACGGGGGCAATATAAAGGTTGAGAGACAGTAAGTCGCCGCTATGAGATACAGCATACCTTACGGTAAATCAAAATTAACATTCGAAGCCCCGGAAGAGCGGGTAATCTTTACCGGAGAAATGCGCGCCATTCCTAAATTAAACGACATCGAAGCGTCACTTATCCAGGCCATTGATAATCCCATTGGCGCTCAGCCGTTACGTATGCTGGCAAAGGATAAGAAAAACATCGTCTTCCTGATAGAGGACGGTACAAGGGACACACCACTGTCCATAATGATGCCGGTCATTACAGATTACCTGAACAGACACGGTGTTCCGGACTGCGCGATGAGTTTTCTGACCGCGCCTGGAACGCATCGGGTAATGACGGACGAAGAAATTATCGAAAAACTTGGCCCCGACATGGTCCGGCGCTTCACCATAAGACAGCATGACGCGAATATCGCATCTGATATGAAAGACCTTGGGACTGTCAGCACCGGGGATTACACGATACCGGTTCATGTAAATAAATATGCGCTTGAGGCCGACCTCCTAATCGGCCTGGGGAACATCGTGCCGCACAGCGACGCGGGGTTTTCCGGCGGCGCGAAGATTTTACAGCCCGGGGTATGCGACTTTGTGACAACGTCGGCAACACACGCGGCGGCCGGCTTCTGTCCGGATATCCCTCTGGGAATGGTCGAGGGGAATCCTTGCCGCAGAGGCATTGAAGAGGTCGCAAAAAAGGCGAATTTAGCTTTTATTATTAACGTAGTAAAAAATTATAATAATGAAGTTGCCGGAATATTTGCCGGAGATTTTTTAAGCGCGCACCGCGAGGGGGTTAAACTTGCGCGGGAATCATTCAAAGTATCCTTACCAAAGTTGGCCGATATAGTGATCGTGAGCTCATCTCCCGCCGACCTAGACTATTGGCAGGCGGAAAAAGGGGTCACAAGCGCCTATTTCGCCGTAAAGGAGGGCGGCATCATAATTTTTGTCTCCCCCTGCTTCGAGGGACTCGCACACAATCACCCGCGTTTCCGTGAATGGCTGTCACTGCCGCTTGAAGAGACTCTGAAAAGATTACGGCAGGCCTCTCCGGAGGATACAGAGGTGGACATCATTTCCACAGTACTTGCCGTGTGTAACAGCCGCGTGCGCAACAGAGCGCGTATATTCTCGGTAAGCGAGGGATTGCTTCCCGAAGACATCGAAGCGATGCAGTATACGCCTTTCCCAAACATCGAAGCGGCATTAAGCGAGGCTTTTGCGCAGATTCCGCAGGCAACCATAGGCATATTGCCCAAGGGAGGCATCTCTCTTCCAATACTTGAAAGCTGAGATATCCATTTTGACCACAGAAAGGGGGATTCCCTCAACGACTGTCCACTGTAAATCTTAAATAAAAACATTTTTATCTATCTGCGATGTATTTTTGTATGTTATCTGTCCATTTTAAAGGAGGAAACGGTAAAATGAAAAAACTGATAGCGATAGCGGCGTCTTTTGTAGTTATGACAGCAAGTACAGCCTTTGCTGCCCCGGAATATGTAATCAAAGTTGGATCTATCGTCTCTGAAACACATGCAGATATGCTTGCCATGAATAAAGTATTCAAACCACAGGTCGAAAAGTTATCCAACGGCAGAATCAAGGTCGAACTCTATCCAAATGCGCAGCTCGGCGGCGACCGCGAGCTCTGCGAGGGCGTGCAGATGGGTACGATACAGATGGCGCTGCCCGCAAGCTCAGCTCTCGCGGGATTTGACAAAAGAGTTCAGGTACTTGATCTGCCCTACCTTTTCACAAGCAGAAAAACCGCCTTTGAGGCTCTCGACGGTATTCTCGGCGACAAACTGGATCAGTATCTATTATCCAAGGGGTTTGTCGTACTCGGTTATCAGGAGAACGGCATGCGCCATGTGACGAACAGCAAGCGCCCCATCAAGACCCCCGCCGACCTTAAGGGGCTCAAGATCCGTACGATGGAAAACCCGATGCACATCGCCTTCTTCAAGGAACTCGGCGCCAATCCCACCCCGATGAGCTGGGGCGAGCTTTATACGGCTCTGCAGCAGGGTACCGTCGACGCGGAGGAAAACCCCTACGCGATGATTGACGACGGAAAATTCTATGAAGTACAGAAGTATGTATCGGAGACAGGTCACGTATTTTCGGTAACGATGCTTATTGCTAACAAGAAATTTATGGACAAACTCCCTCCCGATTTGCGCGAAATTATTGTAAAGGCCTCCCATGATTTCGCCATTGAGCAGCGCAAGACGATCGCGAGTATGGAAAATGATTTCAAGAATAACTGTATTAAAGCGGGAATGCAGGCCAACGAGCTGACGCCGGAACAGAAGAAGCCCTTCGTGGATGCGACCAAGAAGGTCTACGCCCAGTTTGAAAACGAGCTCGGCAAGGAGATCATGGATATCGCAAGAAAGGTTCAGAAGTAATCTTTTCGAAGCGTGAGCACCGTTTGCGCGTCCCTTGCATAAGGGACGCGCTTTATTACCATCGCAGGAGGTTGTTATCACGATGACCGTCAAAAAGTTTTTAGATAATTTCGAGGAGTATTTCTGCGTCTGGACTATGGCCATTATGACCATTCTCGTCTTTATCCAGGTTGTTATGAGGTATGTCTTCTCAAACTCTCTCTCTTGGAGCGAGGAGCTCGCCCGGTTTATTTTCCTCTGGCTTTCCTGGATCGGCGCAAGTTACGCCGTTAAGGAACGCAGCCATTTCCGCGTGGAGATGTTCACCAATATGATCAAGGGCAGCTGCCGCAGGTTTTTTGAGTATTTTGTTCTGGTGGTCTGGTTCGTATTCAGTTTTATTCTCACCTGGCTCGGGACTGAACTCGTCGTCTTTATTTATGACACAGGGCAGTCTTCCGCCGCCATGGATATCCCTATGACCTGGCCATACGCCTCCGTACCCGTCGGCTGCGGCCTGATGTGTATCCGCCTGCTTATTGAGATGTACAAGATTTATAAGGGCGAACCGGTGGGTTCGGAGAAGGAACAGGAAGAATTGGAGGAGATGATATAGATGGAAGCGGTTATTCTCTTCTCTCTGCTTATCGTAACGATCGGCCTGAGTATCCCGATCGGCATCACGCTCGGCCTCTCTACCGGCATCGCTATGTGGCTCACTTCGGATATCCCGATGGTGATGCTCGCGCAGAAGTCGGTGACGGGTCTCGATTCTTTCCCGCTGCTCGCCATCCCCTTTTTCATCCTCGCGGGGGCGCTGATGTGCAACGGCGGTATTTCGCGCCGTCTTGTGAATCTCGCCGAGAGCCTCGTCGGTTATATCACAGGCGGCCTGGCGATGGTCACGGTGCTCGCATGTATGTTTTTCGCCGCGATCTCCGGTTCGGGACCGGCCACTGTCTCGGCGATCGGCTCTTTTATGATCCCCTCGATGAAGGAGCGCAAGTATGACGCGGGCTTCGCGGCGGCGATAACCGCGGCTGCGGGAACTATCGGCGTCATCATCCCGCCCTCTATACCCTTTGTCATTTACTGTATTGTCGCGCAGTGTTCGATCGGCGATATGTTTATCGCCGGGATCGTCCCCGGCGTCATGATCGGCGTTGCGCTGATGCTGGTCTGTTACTG
The DNA here is from genome assembly GCF_020860125.1 of Cloacibacillus sp. Lineage (NCBI taxonomy): Bacteria > Thermotogati > Synergistota > Synergistia > Synergistales > Synergistaceae > Cloacibacillus > Cloacibacillus sp. The sequence goes on from NZ_JAJBUX010000016.1 coordinate 24,117, forward strand.
CACGGCGAAGAAGCGCCATTATGTAAGCGTTACGGAACGCCCGAAGTTCTCCACGGTGTGGAAGGCATTCAGAGAAGCCTTCTGGGCGCTGCTGGTGCCGGTCATCATCCTCGGCGGCATCTACGGCGGCATCTTCACGCCCACGGAGGCGGCGGTCGTCGCCGTCGTCTATTCGGTGCTCATCGGCAAGTTCGTCTATAAGGAGCTCGACGGCAAGACTCTCTATGAATGTCTGCGCACGACGGGGCTCATCAACGGCGCGACGGAGTTTATGATCGGTCTCTCAATGGCCTTCGCCAGTTACCTGGCGATGGCGCAGATACCGGCGCATATCGCCTCCTGGATGACGAGCCTCGCCCACAGCCCCTTCATCCTGCTGATGGTGATAAACGTCTTCCTGCTGGTGATCGGCTGCTTCGTGGACAACATCGCGGCGGTGATAATCCTCACGCCGATCCTGCTGCCGGTGGTAAAGACGATAGGGATAGACCCCATCCACTTCGGACTGATAATCACAGTCAACCTGGCCTGCGGCTTCATCTCGCCGCCCTACGGGATAAACCTCTTCGTCGCCTCCGCCATCTCCGGCGAGAGCATCGAGGATATCTCTAAGGCCATTCTGCCCTCGTTCTTCGCGATGGTCGTCTGTCTGCTCCTCTTCACCTACTTCCCCATTTTTACTATGGGGCTGCTTAATGTACTGAGATAAAAAAACATCATATAAAAGGTGGTAGTCAAAATGTCAAAACAGGCGTTCGAAAAGGCACATTGCTATCTTTCTCAAAAAAGGGCGGAGATGACGGCCTTCAGCGATTATCTCGCGGCCCATCCGGAGCTGTCACAGGAGGAGTATGAGTCCAGCAGATTGATGGCTGAAAAATTACTCGGCGCCGGATTTTCCGTAGAGTATCCCTATCTGGGGCTGCCTACCGCTTTCAAAGCCGTAAAGGCTTCGCCCGCCTGCACGCAAAAAAAGCCTGTGGTCGCAATTATGGCGGAGTACGACGCGCTGCCGGAAATCGGCCACGGCTGCGGGCATAATCTCCACGGCACGATGGCCCTCTACGCGGGGTTGGCCGTTGGGGAGGCGATCGGCGAAACAGCGGGAGAGATCCGCGTCATCGGTACGCCCGCTGAGGAGACTGACGGAGCAAAGGTTCAAATGGCGGACGCCGGAATCTTTGACGATGTCGACCTTGCCTTTATGTTTCATTCCTACGCCGGCGAGAGCTTCGCCGATTACAGGGCGCTTGGCATCGACGGGCTTGAATTTACATTTACCGGACAGACTTCCCACTCCGCGGCGTCGCCGTGGAAGGGGCGAAGCGCGCAGAACGGGATGCTTCTCTTTATGGACGGCCTCAATATGCTCCGGCTGCATATGCATGACTACTGCAGGATGCACGCCATAATAAAGGAGGTCAGAGGCGCCGTGAACATAATCCCGGACCTCGCAGTGTGCCAGGTCGAGACGCGGGCTCCTGACAAGGCGATGCTTGTCGGACTGACCGAGGCGGTGATCAACTGTGCGAAGGGCTGCGCCGCCGCTGTAAATACGGAGGTGTCGTGGAAGAAATTTATGAAAAGTTTTGACTCGATGCTGCCCAACCTCGCCGCGGAGCTGCTCGCAGAGAAGACTATGGCGGAATATGGCGTCATATGTACGAAAAACCACCTCCCCACGGGGTCGACAGACGTCGGTAACGTCTCCTACAGATGCCCGGCCATACAGCCTGAACTGGCGGTAACGGAAGAAAAGCTCGACCTCCATACGCGCGGGTTCGCTTTAGCGACGACCAGCGAAGATGGACATTCCGCCCTCGTCAAGGGCGCGGCCATAATGGCTGACATCGCCCTAAAGGTACTTACAGACAAAAGCTTGAGAGAAGATATCCGCGCGGAATTTGAGTCAAAGATCTCCGCATTGTAAGCCACAGAGGCCGGCACCGATAATTTATTCCGCCGTTTCCGTGCATAGTGAAGGAACATGTTTTTAGGAAAAGGAAAAATTTATTACAATGAGGGGTGTTTCTTATGACAAAATCATCAATGAAGTTAAAACTTAAGGTGCCTGACACATATGTATTGCTTTTCCTCATAATTTTAGTGGCGGCGCTGGCCTCGTGGCTCCTTCCGGCAGGAGAATTCCAGCGGGCGGAGAACGCCGCAGGGCGGCTTACAATAATACCGGGGACATATCACAACATCACGCAGACGCCTGTAATGCCGTTCGATACACTTATAGCCGTGGAAAAAGGGCTGATAAACGCCGCCAGCACCGTATTTTTCGTGTTTATCTCCTATGCCTCGCTGATGATAATCATCGCCTCCGGCGCCATCCACGCCGGGATCTCCAGAATGCTCCAGATGACGCGTGATAAATACCGTATTTTCATAATCCCTATATTTGTCTTTCTCTTCGCGTTTGCCGGTGGAACATACGGTATGTTTGAAGAGGCGCTCAGCTTCACCCCCATATTCGTGGGGCTCGCGATAGCCCTTGGCTATGACGCGGTGACGGGGATGGCGATCGTGGCGATGGGCGTCGGACTCGGTTACAGCGGTTCGTTCACCAACCCCTTCAATGTCGGCATCGCGCAGCAGTTTGCGGAGCTGCCGCTCTTCTCCGGCATCGCATACCGCTTATTCTGCTGGTTCGTAATGTGCGTGACAAGCATCGCCCTCATCATGCACTATGCCACAAAGGTAAAGAGGAATCCCCAGTCAAGCGCCGTATACGGCATCGAATGCGGCGACTTCGGATTGGACCAGTCCCACCTCGCGAATCTCGAAATGACTGGGCGTCACAAGCTGATACTCCTCACCGGAGGCGCCACGATCGTCATTATGGTCATCTCCGTCCTCAAATGGGGATGGTATCTTGATGAACTCGCGGGGCTTCTCCTGGGTATGGGAATATTATGCGGCTTCATAGCCGGCTGGGGACCGAACAAGATCGCTAAGACAATGGCGGCGGGATTCAAAGATATCGCCTACGGCGCGATGATGATAGGTATAGCGAGAGGAATACTGATCATCCTGCAGCAGGGAAATATCGTAGACACCGTCATCAACGGGATGTTCATCCCGCTTTCGACGATGCCTAAATGGCTCGCCGGAATCGGTATGCTCTTCGTACAGACTCTTATAAATTTCTTCATCCCCTCGGGATCGGGACAGGCCGCGACGACAATGCCGATCATGGCGCCTCTGTCGGACTTACTGGGAATATCACGTCAGGTCGCCGTACTCGCCTTCCAGTTTGGAGACGGCCTCTCAAATATTCTGTGGCCGACGGCGTTTGCCGCCGTATTCTGCGGCGTGGCAAATATCCCCTATGCCAAATGGATGAAATGGTTTATTCCAAGGTTCTGTATCATCTTTTGCATTCAAGCCGCTCTGATAGTTATCGCGATAATGATCGACTATCGGTAGCAAAAAGGAGGAGCAGAGGCTCCGGCTCCTATATAAAATTTGTTCCGTCTGAATATTCGGTTGTATCAGTCTTAATAATGGTAAAATAAGAAAAAATACTCATTAAGGTAGATGATACCGATGTCAAAAGAGGCATTCAGCCGGGCGCAAAGCTATATCACGGAGAAAGCCGGCGAGATGGCGGTTTTCTCCGATTATCTCGCAGCTCATCCCGAGCTGTCGGAAGAGGAGTATGAGACAAGCCGCATGATGGCGGACAAGCTCCGCGAGGCGGGATTCGCCGTCGAATACCCCTATATTGGGCTGCCCACCGCCTTTATCGGGAAGAAGATCTCTCCCGACGGAGAGTCCTCCGGCAGGCCGGTCGTCGCGGTGATGGTCGAGTACGACGCGCTGCCGGAGATCGGACACGCCTGCGGCCATAATCTGCACGGAACAATGGCGCTCTACGCCGGTATGGCAATAGGCGAAGCGATGGGGGACCTCGTCGGCGAGCTGCGCGTCGTCGGCACCCCGGCGGAGGAGACTGACGGCGCGAAGATACGTATGGCCGACGAGGGCGTATTTGACGACGTTGATTTCGCAATAATGTTCCACTCCTTCGCGGGAGAGAGTTTCGCCGACTACCGTTCTCTCGGCATCGACGGGCTGGATTTCACCTTTACGGGGCAGACCTCGCACTCGGCGGCCTCCCCCTGGCGCGGCCGAAGCGCCCAGAGCGGGATGCTGCTCTTCATCGACGCGCTGAATATGCTGCGCATCCACATGCACGACTACTGCCGTCTCGCCGCCTACATTACGGAGGTCAAGGGCGCGGTGAACATCATCCCTGACCGCGCCGTATGCCGCGTCGAGGCGCGCGCCCCGGAGCAGAGCATACAGCGCGAGCTGACCGCCGCCGTGCTGGAATGCGCGCGCGGCGCGGCGATCGCGACGCGCACCGAAGTAAGCTGGAAGAATTTCGAGGGCAGCTTCGCGCCGATGCTGCCGAACCTCACGGCAGAAAAGCTAGCAGAGGAGACGATGGTGGAGTATGGCGTCATCTGCACAAAGGGACACCCCGCAACCGGTTCTACCGACGTCGGCAACGTCTCATACCGCTGCCCCGCGATACAGCCGGAATTCGCGATAACGCCGCGCAGCCTTGATCTCCACACGCGGGAATTCGCCGCGGCGACCACCGCGGAGGAGGGACACGAGGCTCTCGTCAAAGGCGCACGCGTCATCGCCGATATCTGTCTGAAGGTATTCACCGACGATGACCTGAGAAAAAAGATAAAAGCGGAATTTGAGGCGGCGAAGAGATAACTTCAAAGCAGGCATATGAAAACGGAGCCGGTCCAGGCTGACGGCTCCGTCTCTCATGCTACAATATCAGCAGCCCTCCGCGAGCCTCAGCTGTTGGCGGCGCGGAGGGTTAGAGCAGACACGATGGAGGTAGAATAAATGATCAGATCATGGACCGGCGCATTTAAGTGCGCTCTGTTACTCGCCGCCGCGTTTTTCTGCGCTGCCGGCGGCGCGGAGGCGGCGTGGGTCAATTCGGACATCGCCGATTTTCCCGCCGGCGCGAAGGCGCCCGCATACCGCGACGATTTTCACCGCGCGGTGAACCACGACTGGCTTTCGAAGGTTAAGATACGCAAGGGAGAGGCCAGCGTCGACTCTTTTTCGGAGAGGTCGGACGAGGTGGAGGCGCAGATAAAGAAACTGTTCAAAGACCGTTCGCTGAACAGCCACGAGGCGGCGCTGGTGCAGAAATTTCACGGCATGCTGCGCGACTGGAAGAGCCGCGATCGTCTGGGGATAGAACCGGTGATGCCATACGTCAAACGCATCGAGGACATCAAAGATATGGAGGGGCTGACAGCCTACCTGACCGACAGCCGTGTTCCGCACTTTGGCTCACGGCTCTTCAACGTCGGAGTGACGGAGGACAACCGCGACGCGACAAACTACACGGTGGAGATCGCCCCGACGGAGCTGCTGCTGGCGGACGCCGACGAGTACCGGGCAAAGGTGCTGAGTCCATACGCAAAGCGCCGCAAGGCGGCTAACGATGAATACATCGTTAAGCTGCTGCAAAAGGCGGGATACGACAGAAACCGGGCCGAGGCGATGAACGAGGGGCTCTTCCGCGTCGAGAATAAACTCGCGGCGCAGGCTATGGGGCTTAAGGAGCTCTATTCGCCGGAGGCACTGGCCGCCATTTATAACGTGCGGACAAAGGAACAGCTGGCCAGGGCTTCGGGCAATTTTCCGCTTACGGCGGTAATCGACTCGCTGGGTTACGGTGACAGCCGCGAGTTCGTCCTCACGGAGCCAAAATGGCTCGACTCCATGAACGAACTCTACCGCCCGGAGAACCTTGAAGACATAAAAAGTTACCTCATCACCATGACACTGTTTTCAACGGCTAGGCTGCTGGACCATGAGGCATACGATTTGAGCGTGGAGCGTGGAAACGCAGTGATGGGCAGCAGCGGCGTGATCCCGGATGACAAGTACGCCTACAAAATGGTCTCAGCCTACCTCGGAGAACCGCTCGGCAGGCTATACGTGGGAAGATACGCCGACCCCAGGACAAAGGTCCGGATCGAAGAATTTATTGCGAAGGTGGTCGATTATTACCGGAACATGCTGCATGGCGAGAGCTGGCTGTCGGAGAGCACGCGAAACAAGGCAATAAGCAAGCTCGACAATCTTACGGTGCGCGTATCCCATCCCGATAAGTGGGAGGATTTTTCAGCGCTGGACTTTAAGGATACGAAAGATGGAGGCAATCTAGTGGAAGCTGTCGCCGCCATCGCCGATTTTGAACGTCTGCGTGACGTCAAGCGGGTAAATACAAAGGTGGATAAGAGCGAATGGCCCCTCAATCCGCAGGAGGTCAATGCTTGCTATTCGGCCAATGACAACTCGATCAACATCCCCATCGGCATTCTTGGCGGTGCCTTCTATTCGCCCAAGGGCGGCGAAGAGGAATTGCTCGGAGGTATCGGCATGATAATCGGGCACGAGATAACCCACGCCTTCGACACAAACGGCTCGCAGTTCGATGAGAACGGCAACTTCGTCAACTGGTGGACGGAGGCGGACCGCAAAGCCTTCGATAAACGCGCGAAGAAGATCAGCGACTACTTCTCCACGCTGGAGGTTCTGCCAGGAGTGAAGGCCGACGGCGAGCAGGTGCTCGGCGAGGCGATCGCCGACCTAGGCGGCCTCTCCTGCGTGACGGCAATCGGCCGCGGCGTGCCGGGATTTGATTTTTCAGAGTTTTTCAAAGCCTACGCCAAACTGTGGCGCAACCGCAAGACCAAGGAGGCGGAGGAACAACGTATAAAAGAGGACGTCCACCCGCTTTCCTATCTGCGCACAAATGTAAACGTCCAGCAGATACCGGAGTTTTACACCGCCTTCGGCGTCAAGCCCGGCGACGGCATGTACCTCGCGCCGGAAGAGAGGATCGCGCTCTGGTAGCGTCAAGCGGCAACTGACGGCAGCGCTCCCAAAAACAAAAGAACCTCCGCCGGTCACCGGCGGAGGTTCTTCTTTATGAAAAAATTATTGTCCGTCTATCCGCCTAGGTAGGCGCTGACGACGCGCGGGTCGCGTAGCAGCTCTTCGCCGGGCCCCTGAAGGGTGATCTCCCCCACCTCAAGAACATAGGCGTAGTCGGCGATCTTGAGCGCCGCGAAGGCGTTCTGCTCGACTAGCAGCACCGTCTTTCCCTCTTGGTTTATACGTTCGATAATGCCGAAGACCTCTTCGACGAGTATCGGCGCAAGCCCCATCGAGGGTTCGTCGAACATTATCAGCTCCGGGTCGCTCATCAGCGCGCGTCCGACGGCCAGCATCTGCTGTTCGCCGCCGGAGAGGGTACCGCCCTTCTGCCAGGAGCGTTCGCGCAGGCGCGGAAACAGAGAGAAGGCGCGTTCGATCCCGGCATCCTCCTCTTCCCTGTTCTTGCAGCTGTAGCCGCCGAGCTTGAGGTTCTCCAGCACGGTGAGATGCGGAAATATCCGGCGTCCCTCGGGACAGAGCGCGATGCCGCGTTCAAGGACATGTTCGGGGTTGAGCCCCAGCAGGTGCTTCTCCTTCCAGGTGACACTGCCGCTTTTGTTCCGCACCAGCCCCGCGATCGCGCGCAGCGTACTGCTCTTGCCCGCGCCGTTCGCGCCGATCAGCGTGACGATCCTGCCTACCGGCACGTCGAGGGATATGCCGCGCAGCGCCTGTATGCCGCCATAATTTACGGAGAGGTTTTCTACTTTAAGCATACTATTTTTCCTCCGTTTCGCCGTCAGGCGAAGTTTCCAGTTTACCTTCGGGGGCCGGCACGCGGATGCCTTCGCCACCCGCGACGGCCTCTTTACCGAGATAGGCCTCGATGACCTTCGGGTTGGCGCGGATCTCCGCCGGCGTCCCCTCGGCGATAAGCTGGCCGTAGTCAAGCACGCGTATCCACTCGGAGACGCCCATAACTACCTTCATGTCATGTTCTATCATTAGGATGGTAACCTTGAACCGGTCACGTATACTTCTTATAAAATCCATCAGCTCCTGACTCTCCTGCGGGTTCATGCCCGCCACTGGTTCGTCGAGCAGCAGCAGCTTAGGGCCGGTCGCGAGGGCGCGCGCTATCTCCAGCCGCCGCTGCGCGCCGTAGGGCAGCCCTGTGGCGATCTCGCCCGCAAGCTTGTCAAGCCCCACAGCCTCAAGCAACTCCATGGAGCGCCCGCGTATCTCGCGCTCCTCGCGGCGGAATATCGGCAGGTAAAGCGGCGCGCTCCACCAGGGAGCCTTCTGCCGCAACCAGCAGGCGGTCATGACATTCTGCAGCACGGTGCCGCCGGTGAAAAGGCGGATGTTCTGGAAGGTGCGCGCGATACCGGTCTTGCAGACAATATGCGGCTCCAGCGACGTGATATCCTCGCCGTCAAATATCACGCGTCCGGAGGTCGGCTTATAGAAACCGGTGATTATGTTAAAACAGGTGGTCTTTCCCGCGCCGTTGGGGCCGATCAGGCTCGTTATCGAGCCCCGCTCGACCTCTATCGTAAAGCCGCTGACGGCGGTGAGGCCGCCGAACTTGATCATGACGTCCTCGGTCTTCAGTATCGTATCAGCCATTCGCGCGCGCCCCCTTTCCCTTGAAGATACGCTTTGCGAGGCGAGAGGCGCTGTCCCAGCTGAATTCATAGCCGCCGATTATGCCCTCGCGGCGGTAGAGGATGATGAAGAGCAGGAGCAGTGAGAAAATCAGCATTCTCATGCCCGGTATCCCCGCGAACTCCCACGAACCGATCGTTATGGAATCTTCGACGAAACGCAGCCATTCAAGCAGCACGGTGATGACCACCGTGCCGATGATGGAACCCGTTATCGAGCCGAGGCCGCCGACGACGACGAACATCAGGATGTTGAAGGTCAGCTGGAAGTTGAACATCTTCGGGTCGATCGTAGTGATGAGGCTGCCCATCAGCGCGCCGCCCACGCCCGCGAAAAAGGCGCCGACGACGAAGGATATCGTCTTGGTGCGGAAGGTATTTATCCCCATCGCCTTCGCCGCGACCTCGTCGTCGCGTACGGCGCGCAGGGTGTTGCCGAAGTTGCTGGAGAGCAGCTTGATTATCACGTAGCAGGTGATGACGCACCAGAAGTAATTCCAGCCCAAATTGGCGTAGGCCGGGATGCCCTTGAGGCCAAGCGCGCCGTTGGTGACCGGCGTCATATTCGTGAAGAGGACGCGGATTATCTCACCGAAGCCGAGCGTCGCGATGCCGAGATAGTCGCCGCCGAGCTTAAGGCAGGGAAGCGCCATCAGCAGGCCGACAAAGGCCGCGACAAGGCCGCCCGCGATAACGGCGATAAAGAAGGGGGCGTGCATCACGGAGAAGGGCCACATCATCGGCTCCAGGATGTACATCATCTCCTTCTGCGCCGCGGGCAGGATGAGGATCGCCGTCACATAGGCGCCGATGGCCATGAAGCCCGCGTGGGCCAGCGAGAACATACCGGTGAAACCGTAGATGAGGTTAAGGCTGATCGCCAGTATCGCGTTGACGGCGATAAGGTTCAGCACCTGTATCTTGTAGCCGTCGAGGTTCCCCTGCGCCCACCAGAGAAAGAGGGCGAGGAGGCCGAGAGAGAGAGCATTAAGAATAAGCTTCTTTGAATTTTTCATCATATCTTATCCTCCAGCTTCTCGCCCATCAACCCGGTCGGCTTATAGAAGAGTATCAGGATGAGCAGGACGAAGGCGAAGGCGTCGCGGTAGCCGGAGAGCGCCGGGAAAAAGGCGACGAGCATAATCTCCATGAAGCCCAGCAGAAGGCCGCCGATCATCGCCCCCTGCACGGAACCGATGCCGCCGAGGACCGCGGCGATGAAGGCCTTGAGGCCGGGAAAGACTCCCATGAAGGGATGTATCTGTGGATAGCGCAGCGCCCACATGATGCCGGCGCAGGCCGCGAGCGCCGAGCCGATGGCAAAGGTGAGCGCGATGATGCGGTCGACCTTGACGCCCATGAGACGCGTCGTCTCAATGTCGCGCGAGATGGCGCGCATCGCGAGCCCCGGCTTCGTGCGGTAGAGCATCCAGAGCAGCGCGCCTACGAGGATGAAGGAGATTATCGGGACAAATATCGCTAGCGGCAGGATGCGGACGTTGCCCAGAGTCATGACGCGTACAAGCGGCTCAAAGCGCGGCATCGGCTTCGGCACACCCGTGAAGATGACCAGGCAGAGATTTTCAATGAAGAAGGAGACGCCGATCGCCGAGATGAGTGCCGAGATGCGCGGCGCGTTGCGCAGCGGCTGATAGGCGACGCGGTCGATCATGACGCCGAATACCGCGGTGGCCAGAATGGAGAGCAGCACCGCCGGTATCCAGGGCAGATGCATGACCGTAATGGCAAGAAAGACAAAATAGGTGCTGATCATAAAGATATCGCCGTGGGCGAAGTTGATGAGGCGCAGAATGCCGTAAACCATCGTATAACCGATGGCGATAAGGCCGTAAAGGCTGCCCAGCATCAGCGCGTTGAAAAAATGCTGGACCATCATATCAAAAGTCATCTTTTTCCCCTCTTACTTATCCTCCCGTTGTCAGAAAGGCATTTTTATTTGATTTTCAGAAAAAGCGGAACAGAACCGCGGCGCAGGCGTGCAAACCGCTGAATGGCTAGGCTCGGGCCTCCGGAAGCATATGCCCGTACGTAAGACCGCTGTCCGCCCTTTGAGGGGCGGACGCGGTATGATACCATTTGCAGCCAGACGTGCGGAAGCGTTTACCGCAGTGCCGGCCGGAGCAAGTCATGACGCGTGTCGTGAGCCCAGGCCGCAGCGTTGATATTACTTGGGGTTGACGATCGCGTGGAAGACCTGCCTGCCATTTTCGATCTTGATGATACCGACCGATTTTTCGGCGTCGTGCGTCTTGTTGATCGTCGTCGTTCCCGTTACGCCGGGCATATCCTTCGTGGAGGCGATGGCTGCCGTGATCTTTTCGGGATCGGTGCTCTTAGCGTTTTTGATCGCGTTGTAGATGAGCAGGTAGGCGTCATAGCCGCATCCGGTTAAGGCCGCGGGGTCTTTGCCGGGGAAGGCTTTGCGCCACTGTGCCGTGAACTGTTTCTGAATGGGGCTCATGAGCTTTTCGGCCATGTTGGGCGAGTAGGCGAAAGTCGTATAGCTGAAGCCCTCGACAGAGTCGCCGCCGATCTTGACCATTTCGGGGTTGTCCATCGCGTCGCCGCCAAGGATGCTGAACTTCGCGCCGAGTTCGCGCGCCTGGCGCATGATGATCGCGCCCTCCGCGAAGTTGGCGGGGATGTAAAGCACGTCGGGATTTTTGCTGATGATCTCCGTCAGCTGCGCGGTGAAGTCCTGGTCGCCCTTCTGGTAGTTCATCATGGAAACGATCTTGCCGCCGTTCTTCGTAAAGTTCTGCTTGAAGAAGTTGCCGAGTCCGACGCTGTAGTCCTCGGTGACCTCGATGAGCATCGCGGCGCTCTTCGCCTTCAGCTCCTTGAGCGCGTAGTCAGCGGCGCCTGCGCCCTGGAAGGGGTCGATAAAGCAGACGCGGAAGACATATTTTTTCCCCTGCGTTACGAGCGGGTTCGTGCATGAGGTACCGACCATCGGGATGCCGGCCTTCTCCGCCACTTCGCCGCCGGCCATCGCGAGGGACGATCCGTAGGTTCCGATTATCGCACGCACCTTGTCCTTCTCAATTAGGCGCTTGACTGCGTTCGCCGATTCTACCTTGTCGCTCTTGTTGTCGACGACGACAAGTTCGATCTTCTTGCCGTCCACCGTCGGGTACTGCTGATGCGCAAGCTTAACTCCGTCGAGCTCAAGCTGTCCGCCGATGGCGTTTCCGCCGGTAATAGGAAGATAGACGCCGATCTTCACCGTCTCCGCCGCCATCGCCATTCCTGCCGTGACGAGCACCAATGAAAAAGCCACTGCCAATTTCTTGGTTAACTTCATTCCACTACACCTCTTCTTATTTACTTTATTAAAATAAACGCTAAAAACATTATATCGTAAATTGAATCAAATATCAGTCACAAATATAAAAATGCGGCGACATTTTTCTTGATTTTAGGAATTGACGGCCGGTTTCCCCATAAACGGGGCAAAAGGCCTAAGCTTCCTGATGGACGGTGAACAGCCTTCACGCGGCAGGAGGTTTTCAAACCGCCTCAACCACAAAGCCCCCGGATTTGCACCGGAGGCTCTGTGGCTGAGAATTTCCAACGCGGCAAACATTTGCCGGCAGCTTATGAAAAGACCGGCACGGTAGTACCGTGCCGATCCCGGTTTATTTAGTGCATCATGCGCAGGATGATTTCGGCGATGACAGCCGAACCGACGAAAGTCCCTACAAAGACGAAAAGTCCAACTACGACGATCTTCCAGCCCTGCTTCCTAAGCTCTCCGAAGTCTTTGCCAACCGCGAGTCCGGCATAGGCAAGTATCGGCGTACAGAGACCAATGAAACTGACTTTAGACACCCAGGCGGTTATCTGCTCCGCGCCGGGGAAACCGGGAACTGTGACCAGGCATCCCAGGGTAACGATGTAGGCGACGGCAGGAAGCCCCTTCCATGGCATGAAATGGGCGATGATCACGCCGCCTGCGATAATCGCGAACAGGGAGAAAAATCCAGGCAGCGCCTCAACCATCGCTGAGATCGCCGAACCAGCTCCACCCTGATAGGCTCTCGCGGCGACCATGTTGCCGACAAGCGACAGGAAGCCGTATATTAATAAGAATGACACCATCTGACGATATTTCATAATATTATCCGAGCCTCCTTACGCATTCGTCTTTTTCTCCGGCGGCACGCTGGGAGGGTCGTTGACGCCGAGTTTTTTGACCAGCCAGTTCGACAGCGGCAGGCTCAGGAATACACACAGATAAACTCCGTCAAGACCTAAAAGCATATTGCTTGCTGCCGCGAGAGCCGTGAGCTCATCCTTGATATCCGGGTACATCTCAAGAAGAGGGGCGAGGGCGGCGGTCATCATGCCGGCGCTTCCGGTCCCAGTCGCCATCGCCAGCGCCTGGGGGCTGAAGAAGGATACGATCGAAGCAATCATAGAAGAGAGAAGGCTGCAAAATACCGCGCCGAAGATCGTTCCCGTGATATAGACACCCATAACGCCGCGCCCTTCGGGAGTGTCAAGGCCGTATTTTTCTCCGATGATGGCGATATTCGGTTCGCGTGCGTTAGAGAAGGCCGCACCGATCGCCTCGCGCCGGAGGCCAAGGAAAACAGCGAGCGGGACTCCGAAGAATACGGTCCCAATGTTGCCAAATTCCTGCAGGACAAGGGCGGGGCCGGTTTCCACAACCTTCCAAAAGTTCGGTCCGACAAGCGTGCCGTAGCGCGCCATCAGCAGAAAGAAGGTCACACCTACAAGCGAAGAGGCTTCGACCATGTCGTCGCGGGAGAGGATATTAAGCTTTTTGATTCCGCACAGCGCACCCAGGGCAAAAGAATAAAGCAGAGGAACAAGAACAATGAGCCCAGGGCCAAGCTGATACTTTTTCGCCCCTATGAGTTCGGCGATGATCACAAAGAGCAGCGCCAGCCCATGGAGCTTCCAGTTACGTATTGCCTTATCGACAATATCCATGACGAGAAAATTCCCTCCTTAAATATATTTTCTATTACTCGGAAAAGAATTTGCGGTTCAGCACCGCAAGGTACTCTTCCTTTGTATAGACGGGTTTGAAGTTCTCTGAGACCCTCTTCGCCAGCTTCGCGCCGTCGCATAAAAGGTCTGCCACGGTCATAAGCATGGCCTTGGCCGGGAGCAGGACGGCCGCGTCGAAATCAACGACTTTAAAGTCCTTTGAGTGCAGCGCTCCCACGGTTCCTCCTGCCATCGGCTGTATCGCCGGCAGCAGATGAGCCAGATCTCCCAAGTCAGTTGAGGCAGAGAAATAGGCTCCGCGGGTGACGTTGTCCGCGCCGACGAGGGCATCTGCATTTTCCGCGAATATCCCGTTCAGCTCTTTGGAGGTATCAAGGGGCATATATCCGGCGATACTCCTAACGTGGCACTTAGCGCCGAGCGCTTCGCCGCCCGCCCTGAAGGCGCGAATGACCTTGTCGAAGGTCTCGTCTATTTTGTCAGCATTGCCCGCACGGACATATCCTTCGAGACGGACGTCGTCCGGCACGCTGTTCACTGAATCGCCGCCCTTCGTGATGATGTAGTGAACGCGGATATGATCCTCGTCACGGAAGGTCTCACGCAAAGCGTTAACGGCGTTTATGCCCGCGACGGCCGCGTACAGCGCATTCACACCAAGATGCGGAGCCGCCGCCGCGTGCGCCTGCCGTCCCTCGTAGCGCAGCATGAAGATACGGAAGCCGTTGCCTCCCTCCGGTATTACGAACGAGGGGTTCGGCTGGTCGTCGCCGGCGTGAACCATCATCGCCATGTCCACGTCGTCAAAGACCCCAAGCCGCACGAGCTCCTGTTTGCCTCCGTAGTAGACGATCTCACCGCGCTCGCGCATCTCAGTACGCCGCCCGACTTCGATAAATTCTTCCGCCGGAACTCCGATAAGGGAGACGGAACCGGCGAGCTCCTTCATCAGCCCGCTCTTCACCAGCGCCGCCGCCGCCGCGTAGACCGCGGATATCTGCAAATTATGGCCACAGCTGTGGGAGGCCCCATCATCGGGATCAGCCTGAGGATGCTGGCGGCAGACGATACCGTCCAGCTCGCCGATCAGAGCCACGCGCGACCCCGGAGCGCCTCCGTCAAGATCAGCGCGCAGCCCGGTGAGAGCCAATCCCTCTTTCACATCAAGCCCCAGTCCACTCAGCGCTTCGCTCAGCTTCTGTGACGTACGCCTCTCAAAAAAGCCCAGCTCGGGGTGCGCCGCGATATCTTCCGCAAATGCCCCGACTTCGCATCTTACGGAGTCTACGGCGTCACAAAGCAATTTTTTCAATTCTGTTTTTTCCATCATAGCCTTCCCCAGCTGAAATAAAAATTATGTGTACGATTATATACTCTCACACTAATATTAACAGTTATTTATTATAAAAAACGCATAAACTAAAAATTTTAGCCGCGAATGCTTATACCAGGAAACAATCTCTCCAACTCAGCCGGATTGGCGGCGGTATATGATAGAAACCTCCCGTCAAGACAGCCGGTAGGCTTAAAGCACTGCACCACCCAATGGGCGTCGTCGTTTAGCTGTTCGCGTATCGCGGGCAGATCTTCCGGGCGGTGGAGCGCGGGCACAAAGGTGGTACGAAACTCATAGGAGCGGGCGCGCTCCTTGACGATCCGCACCGATTCCCGTATCTTCGCGATCTCCACCGGCACCGCCGCGAGCCGCGCGTACGACGCGGCGTCGAGCGGCGCCTTGATATCCATCGCGACGTGCTCCACAAGCCCTTCGTCGATCAGGACGCGCAGCTGCTCCGGGTCCGTGCCGTTCGTATCGAGTTTGACGGCGAGCCCCAGCTCCTTAAGCTCCGCCAGAAGCGGACGCAGTCCGGGCCATAGCGTCGGCTCGCCGCCGCTGACGACGACGCCGTCGAGAAACTTCGCGCGCCGCTTTACGTCGGCGATAATCTTTTTCACCGACAGCTCGCCCACGCCCGCCGTCACCAGTTCGCCGTTATGGCACCATGGACAGCGGAAATTGCAGCCGCAGGTGAAGATCACCGCCGCGACATGACCCTCCCAGTCTAAAAAAGAGGCGGGGAGATATCCCCCCGCCCTCGTCTCTTCCATTTGTTCCATCTATTACGCGGGCATTTCAACGGGGCGGCGCGCGCGGTCTTTAAGTTCGCCGCGCTTTCCGGCGTTCCACGAAGAGGTGCGCGTGAAATATCCCGTAACGCGCGTGATGCCGTCG
Organism: Cloacibacillus sp.; assembly: GCF_020860125.1. Lineage (NCBI taxonomy): Bacteria > Thermotogati > Synergistota > Synergistia > Synergistales > Synergistaceae > Cloacibacillus > Cloacibacillus sp. Next base: position 39,957 of record NZ_JAJBUX010000016.1, read on the forward strand.
ACATCCTCGGAGCCGCAGAGTTCGCAGTGGTCCGAAAGGCCGCGCTCCATGTGGCTGCACTCGTTGCAGATCGTAAACTCGGGGCTGAACGCCACCTGCGCGTTTTCCGTATGCTTGAAGGTCTTCATCACGAAGGAGGCCAGCGCCTTCGGGTCCGGCTTATGCTCGCCCATCCAGACGTGCGTGATGGCTCCCGCCTTGATCATCGGATGAAGCTCGCCCTCGCGCGCCACCTTGTCGATGGGGTCCTGCACAAGCTTGTAGTTGAGGTGCGTGCTGTTCGTGTAGTATATCTCGCCGGTGTCGAAGCACCCCTTGATGTACTTCTTCGCGACGTCCGGATAGGCCCGCAGGTCAAGCTTCGCGAAACGCAGCGCCGTACTCTCCGCTGGCGTCTGCTCTAGCACGATCTTGAGGCCGTAACGCTCGGATAGCTGCTGGCACTTGAGGTCCATATACTGGATGACGGCGCGCCCGAGGGTCTCCGCCTCTTCGCTCTCGTGAAGCTGCGCCCCCGTCATCGCCTGCACCATCTCGTTGAGGCCGAGGATGCCGATGAGATGGCTCGCCTTGCGCATGCGCAGATAAGGTTCGTCGTCATGCGAGACGCAGAGCGCGGCAAGCGGCCCCTTCTCCCCGAGGTCGAGGATATTCTTTATAAAGGCGCGCTTCTGGAGGTGAGCCTTGGCGGCAAGCTCCATCTCCGCGTCAATGATGTCGAAGAGCATTTCGTCGTCGCCGTTGGCCTTATAGGCGGCGCGCGGCAGATTCAGCGTGACGTTTTGAAGGGCGCAGTAGCGCATCTTCCAGGGATGCTTCGCCTCGTTGAGGTCCTCCAGCGTAAGCTCGAAGGAAAGGCGGCAGCACTCGGAAAGCTTCGCCACGCCGCCGCGGTCAAAGACATAATAGGTGTTGCCCTTCTCGGAGGATAGGCGGCAGGCGTGGTCAAGACACTCCTCCCAGCCCTCTTCCTTAAAGAAGTAATCGGTGATATGAAGCAGCGGCTTCGGGAAGAAGAACGGCTGCCTGCGGCTGTCGCCCTTCATGTAGACGTCGAAGAGCGCCTTGAGGAACATCTTCGACTCCTTGTCATATTCGGCGTAGGTCTTGCCGGTAAACTTGCCGCCCGGCCCGATCGCGGGGACGTCGCGGAAGTGGTTCGGTATCTCGTAGTAGAGGTTAACGTCGGTGAAAGCCACCTGGCCGCCCCTGCCGCCGGCAAGCTGGTTGAACTCGAAGATCAGCTGCTGCGCGAGCTGGAGGTACCTATCGTAGTCCCAGCCGACAGTATAGGGGGCGAAGTACATATTCACCGCGTCCCAGCCGATGGCGCCTGCGAAATGGTTCTGCAGCACGGAGGTCATCTTCAGCATATGCGCGAGGAGAACGTCGGCGTGCTTCGCGGGGTTCGAGACACTCGTTATCGATGGGATGTTAAGGCCGTAACGCGCCGTGTAGGCGACGCTCTGCCCGGAACAGTAGGGGCGGTTCACCATGCCGAGGTCGTGAAGGTGGATGTCTCCATTAAGGTGCGCGTCGGCTACGTCTTTGGAGAAGACCTTCGTCAGCGCGTATTCCTTAAGCACCATCTCCGCGATCGACAGGTTGATCGATTCGGGGTTATGGCTTGTGTTGCTGTTCTCCTTGTTTTTATTGAACATCATCGTTTCTAAATCGTGGACAGGAAGGCCAATGCGCGAATGGTCCGCCAGCTTCGCTCCGAGTCCGCGCTGGAAAAGTTTGACGTTGACCATCTCACGGATGATCGAGGTCGTCACATTAGAGCGCCCGTATTTAAGAAGATCGTCCTCCACCTCGAGGGCGATGCCCTCCGCGGTGGCGGGGTCGGTCCCCGCCTCTATGATAAGTGCGTCGCGGATCCTGCTCGCGTCCCAGGGGGAGCGTTCCTCCTGCGCGAGCGCGTCGACCATCAGGGCCAAGTCCGTAGACTCTCCCCGATTTTCAAACAGATATCCCTGCCTGCCAAAATTATTAATAAGTTCCTCAGCCATTGCGGTGTGCCTCCTTGTCGTCCAAAAGCCTCGATATCTCGTTCGTGAAGCTTGATATATCCGTAAATTCCCTGTAAACCGAAGCGAATCGCACATAGGCGACCTTGTTTATCCCGCGCAGCTCTTCCGCCGCCATCTCTCCAAGCACCGTCGTCGATATCTCACCCTGCCCCGAGGCGCGTACCCGCTCCTCAATGCGCACGGCCGCGGCCTCGATCATCTCCAGCGCCACCGGCAATTTCTCGCAGGCGTGCTGAAAACCGCGGATGAGTTTATCCCTGTCGAATGATTCCCGTCTGCCGTCCTTCTTAACAACCCAGAGGTAACTTTTCTCCTCCAGCCGCTCGTACGTCGTGAAGCGGCTCTGGCATTCGGGGCATTCCCGCCGTCTGCGGTTGACACGCCCCTCATCGGAACTGCGTGTCTCTATCACTCTTGTCTCAGGGGCACCGCAAACGGGACATCTCATTATTTATTCCTCCAGCCGCTATATATGTTCAGCTAGAAGATTATAACACTAGATATGGTGTTACGGTAGGCAATTTTACTACCCACAATGGCAATGAGGCGTAAGGCTCATTTTTCTTCTCACCAGCGGCACAACAGGAGAAATTCACCCAATCGTTATTTGCGGTATAAAAAATTCCCCGCGATCCACGATGCGTGGAAAATAGGGCGGTGAAGGGCGCTAATGGAACAAATCTTGATTTCAATAATTGTAAAAATGTATAATTCTTATCATCTTCGCGCTATCATAGGCGGATCGAGGCAGACTTTTTATTCAAAGAAACAGATATATAAGAAAAGCGGAACCACCGGCAGAAAATAGGGGGACGTCGACATGCGGAACCTGGAGCTCTATAAAATAATGGAATATGCGAAATTGTCGGGGGCGTCTTATAAATCCGAGGCGGAGATGCGGGATTTTTTAAGCAGCGAACCCTGCCCTGGCAAAAAATACACGGTAATCAAATATCGGGACAATCCAAAAAGCGGATTCCAGGGTTATTTATTAAAAGACACGCTGAACGCCCGCTATGTTTTCGCCTTCAGAGGGACGGAATTCATCAGAGAACTGGTGAAGGATACGATACTGACGGACGCGCACATGATGCTTCTCGGAGCGCCCCGGCAAATGTATGACGCCTTGGAATTCGTCGCCGAAATGCAGAGAGAATACGGCCTCAGTGAAGACGACACGATTTTTACCGGTCATAGCCTCGGTGGTTCGCTGGCCGCGATGGCAGGCTACGTCTTTGGCTTTGAAGCATATGCCTATAATCCATATGGTATCGGAAAGCTGATCCGGTCCGCCGGCAGCGGAGGCGGTTTCAATATAAAAAAAACTATCGGCGAACACATGAAAGAACTGGGTGTCGACGTTAAAAAAAGCGAAAAATCCATCCACAGCTATGTCAACCTGGGGATGTTCGCCCCCGATTTCGTCGCCGGATTACTGACCTATATGACAGTATCATTTCACGTGGGAGAGGTCCAATACCTCAAAGACGCACCCGGCAACTGGCTCAGTATCATAGACAAGCATACCGTTGGAAAGACCCTGGAAAACCTCGGCAGTCAAAGATGGGCCGACGAAGCGGAGGCAAAGGGTTATTTTATTCGCTGCTGCGAAAAGATGCGTGAACGAAAAAATGCCGCCCCACCACGCCGCCGTCCGCTCTCAGCCGCGGGAGCGAAATATTCCGGCTGCCGCTCCTCGTTCCGCAGGCCGCGGATACGTAACAAAGAAAGGCCAGCGCGCCGCAAAACCTTGACGCAACAGCGCATTGCGTATATCTTTTTAAGATATTTTAAATTCCTCAAAGGAGGAAGGTAATTTGCAAATTGCAGTGCTGGTAAAACAGGTGCCCGCTGTGGACACGGTGAAAATAGACGAAACGACGGGCACGATGATACGCGACGGCGTCGAGGCAGAGCTTAATCCGCTCGACCTGCACGCGGTCGAGGCGGCGGTCAGGATCAAGGAATCCCGGCCGGGAGTTGAGATAACGGCGGTGACCATGGGACCGGCGGCGGCGCAGAAGGCCGTCAAATACGCCATTGCGATGGGCTGCGACAGGGGGCTGCTGCTCTCCGACAGAAAATTCGGCGGCGCGGACACCCTCGCCACGGCCCGCACCCTCTCACGGGCGCTGCTCAAGGCAGGTCCCTTCGACCTCCTCTTCGCGGGCGAGCGCGCGACCGACGGCGAAACCGGACAGGTCGGCCCGGCCTGCGCGGAATTGATGGGGATCAGCGTCCTCTCGTACGTCAGCGCCATCGAGGAGATCAGCGATGAAAAGATCCGCGTCGTGCGCGCCGTGGAGGGCGGCCACGAGACGGTCGAATCGCCGCTACCCGCGATGGTCATCCCCGTCAAAGAGATGAACATCCCGCGCCTCTGCACCCTGGGCGGCAAACTCTGCGCCAAGGCGGCCGAAGTGCCGCTGGAGACGGCGGAGGCCCTTTCGATGGACGCGGCGGAGACGGGGCTCACCGGCTCCGCGACCCAGGTCGTCAACGTGACATATCCAAAGGTGACGCGCCAGGGGCGCAAGATAATCGCCGCCGACGGCATCGGCACCGCGATAGAAGAAATCATGAATCTGCTGGAAGAAAAGAACTGTCTGGAAGAGACGGGAGGCGATACGAAATGAAGAATATTGCAGAGGTCTGGACACTCGCCGAAGTTCGCGGCGGCAGGGTCCACCCCGTATCGCGCGAACTGCTCGCCTGGGGACGCGAACTGGCGGACGCGCTCGGCGCGCCGCTGGCCAGCGTCGTGATCGGCAGCAACATCAAAGAACAGGCCGCGGCGCTCGCCGCCTACGGCGCGGACAAGATATACGTCGCGGAAGCCCCTGAATTTGAAAACTTCAAGGCAGACATCGAAGTTGCGACGCTTGCCGACCTCATCGAAACATACAAACCGACGATCCTCATCGCCTCCGCGACCACCCAGGGACGCACAGTGATGCCGATGCTCAGCGCCCGCCTCGGCTGCGGGCTGACGGCTGACTGCACGGAGATGGCGATCGACCCCGCCACCAAACGGCTCATCCAGACGCGGCCAGCGATCGGCGGCAACGTCATGGCCGACATCAAGACAAAAGGACGCGACCCGCAGATGTGCACCGTGCGCCCCAAGTCAAAGCGCCCCCTGCCAGCTGACGGCTCGCGCAAAGGCGAAGTGATAGAGTTCAGGCCAAGAGAAGACACCCTCGCCTCCCTCATCAAATTTATAAGATTCGCCCCCGAACAGTCGGTCGGACTGCCGCTGCAGGAGGCGGAGATCATCGTCGCCGGCGGAAAGGGTATGAAAAACGCGAAAAATTTCGCACGGCTGGATGAACTTGCCCGCCTTCTCGGCGGCTCGGTCGGCGCCTCGCGCATGGCCGTAGACCTCGGCTGGGCGCCCTATTCGGCGCAGGTGGGACTCTCAGGAAAATCGGTCACCCCGCGGCTCTACCTCGCCTTCGGGATATCGGGGGCCGTGCAGCACATCGCGGGAATGTCGGGCGCGGAGACGATCGTCGCCGTCAACCAGGATCCCGAGGCCCCCATCTTCCGCGTCGCGGACCTCAGCGTTCAGGGCGACGCGATGGAGGTGCTGAACGCCCTCATCGAGGCCGTCAAAAAATATAAGGAACATCATTGATGGAGCAGTACGGCGCAATAACTGAGGAAATATATCAAGAGCTGCTCGCGGCCGTCGGCCCCGGAGGCGTCATCATAAACGACTCCGAGGCCCTCGACAACTACGCCTGGGATCAGGCTGGGCGCATCTGGGGACACATGCCGGAGGCGGTCGTCAAACCGGCGGATACCGCGCAGGTATCGGCGGTTATGAAGATCGCCAGCCGTGAACATATCCCCGTAACGCCGCGCGGCGCGGGCAGCGGCCTTAACGGAGGGGCTGTGCCGCTCGCTGGCGGCATCGTCCTTTCGCTTGAGCGTATGAACAGGATACTGGAGATAGACAAAGTCAACCGCGTCACCGTCATCGAACCGGGGGTCGTCACCAACGACCTCTGCCGCGCCGCCGCGGAAGAGGGCTTCCTCTACGCGGGATATCCTATGAGCACCGAGACCAGCTTCATCGGCGGCAACTTTGCGACGAACGCCGGAGGCGGCAAGGTCATCCGCTACGGCAACACACGCCGCCACGTCCTCGGCGCCGAGGCCGTCCTGCCCTCCGGCGAGATAATCAATCTCGGAGGCCGTTTCCGTAAAGACACCTGGGGCTACAGCCTCATAAACCTGCTCGCCGGCAGCGAGGGAACCCTCGCCGTCGTCACCAAGCTCATCGTCAACCTGGAACCTAAGCCGGGCATGACGGTAAACCTGCTCGCCTGCTATCCGAGACTGGAAGAACTCGTAGAGAGCGTAGCCAAGGTTATCGGCTCGGGCAAACGCATCATCTCCTGCGAATTTATGGATAAAAACCTCGTTAAATACACGACCGAATACCTCGGCTGCACCCTGCCCGAACAGGACAGAAGCGAGGGGTACCTGCTGATACAGGTCGAGGGCGACACGGAGGCGCAGCTTGAAGAGGGGTACGAGACTGTCGGAAAGATCTGCCTCGACTGCGGCGCCTTCGAGGTCTTCGTCGCCGAGAGCCGCACCGACTCGGCGGCGATGTGGAACGTGCGCCAGAACGGGCTGGAGGGAATGCGCGCGCGCGATCCGCACGCCTGCGCCTCGGGCAACCTCATGGTGCCGCTCTCCTCAGTGCCCGAGATGATACGCAGGATAAAAGAGATAAGCGCCGAATGGAACATCGAGATCGGCATCATCTCGCACATCGGCGACGGCAACATCCACCCGATACCACTAAAACCGGCGGATATGACCCCCGAACGCTGGGCGCGGTACGCCGAGGAATTCTTCACCGCCCTCATTCGCGAAGCGATCGCCCTCGGCGGCGTCGGCAGCGGCAAGCACGGCGTCGGCCACGTCAAGCAAAAGGTGCTGATGGACAGCAAATCACCAGCGGAGATAGAACTCCTCCAGGGCATCAAACGTGCCTTTGACCCGCACAACATCATGAACCCCGGCAAGATGTTCTCTCCGCTTGACTGATTCTTAGACGCCGAAGCGCGCGCCTCCCCAAACGGGCGGCGCGCACTTTTTATTGACACGGCAAGGTTTCCGCGTCCACCGGCGGCAAACGCGGCGGCGCATATCCATCCTTCGGCTACAAATCTTTGACAAAAAAGATGTATACTTATCTAAATGAGGCTCGCGCCTCCGGCACTCCGGCAAATTGGACTTTGACCGAGAACCGGACGGCGGCGGAAAAGACGGCACAGAGATCCACTCCGCAGGAGCGAATCGGCAAAAACATGGCAGACGTGAACGTTACCGTCCTATCGTCCGCCAGATAATATGAAAAGAGGGAAAATCATAATGGCAGAGATCAGAATCGAAAAAACGGCGCATCCCAAGGAAAAGCCGGACAGCGGCAGCCTGTCCTTCGGAAAATACTTCACCGACCATATGTTTGTGATGAATTATGAAAAGGACAAGGGCTGGTTTGACCCGCGCATCGTTCCGTTCGCGCCCTTTGAGATATCGCCCGCGGCGATGGTCCTTCACTACGCGTCCGAGGTATTCGAGGGGCTGAAGGCATACAGGAGACCGGACGGATCGGTGCAGCTCTTCCGCCCGCAGGAGAACATCGCCCGCATGAACAGGTCGGCGGAGCGCATGTGCCTGCCGCAGATAGACCCGGAACTCTTCATGGAGGCGCTGCTGGCTCTTGTCAGGACCGACAGCGATTGGGTGCCGGCCGGTGAGGATACCACCCTTTACATCAGACCCTTCCTCTTCGCCACCGACCCCAAACTGGGCGTGCACGCGCCCTCGATGTGCACCTTCGCGATCATCCTCTCACCCGTCGGCCCCTACTTCCCCGAGGGTGTCAACCCCGTTAAGATATTCATCGAGAAAGAGGACGTGCGCGCGGTACGCGGCGGCACCGGATTCGCGAAGTGCGGCGGCAACTACGCCGGTTCTCTCCGCGCGGGCGAACGCGCCGAGGCCAACGGCTTCGCTCAGGTGCTCTGGCTCGACGGCGTGGAGAAAAAATATGTCGAAGAGGGCGGCGGCATGAACATCATGTTCAAGATCAAGGACAAGGTCGTGACCCCCGCGCTGCTGGGAACTGTGCTGCCGGGCATCACGAGAAAATCCGTCATTGAGATGCTCAAATCGTGGAACATCGAGGTCGAAGAGCGCCTCGTCACGCTTGAGGAGATCCTCACGGGGATCAAGAACGGCGACGTGGAAGAGGCCTGGTGCTGCGGCACCGCCGCCGTCATCTCGCCAATCGGCGAGTTCGCGACGGAGGACGAACAGTATACCATCGGCGGCTTCAAGAGCGGCCCGCTGGCCCTGAAACTTTATCACGCGCTCACAGACCTACAGTTCGGCCGCACAGAGGACAACTTCGGCTGGACGGTGCGCGTCGCGTAGAGCGGCACTGAAACAAACGTACGTCTTAAAGAGCCTGCCGCACGGCGGGCTCTTTTTTTGTTAACAGGCTTTTGAACAGATAAAGAACATATGAGCAGACGGCAGAGAAACGGCTTCACCGTTCTGGACGGCGCTCCTGAAGGGCTCTCTGCCGCGCCTCCGTAAGATTCACCTTTTGTGCGAAAGCAACAAACCTTTGCTGACACAATTCACTAAAAATCAAATTCCAGTCACCATTCACCCCTTTTGTTAGAACTTTAGCAAAACATTAGGAACTATAGTTTTTATATTAGTCTTATAAAAATAATAGTTGACACACAAAAATAGTAAATTTATAATAAGTGTGTTCTAAAATTATTTTGGTACTCCAAATTTTAAATTATGAAGGGAGAAGGCGATTTTGGAAGAAAAAAAAGCCTTTAGAGTTGGTTTGGTACAAATCCCCGTAATTATGGGAGACAGGAAGAAAAACATGGAGACCGTCGAGGATTGGATGAAAAGGTACTACACTCCCGACGAACTCACGACGGCTTTGGTTCTTCCCGAGCTGTGGGACACGGGATACGCCCTCGATTCCGTGGAGAAGCTGGCCGACGGCGAGGCCGCGGAGACTACGGAGTTTCTCTCCGGCCTGGCAAAGAGATACGGCTGCTGGTTCACCGGCGGCTCCGTGATGGCCAAGAGCGGCGGCAAATATTACAACCGGGCGCTCATCGTCAACCAACAGGGAGAGCTGGTCACCTTTTACGACAAGGTCCACCTCGTTCCCTTCATCACCGTCGAAGACGGCGTCTTCGACCACGGCGAAAAACCCTGTCTCTTTGAGATGGACGGCATCAAATGCGGCAGCATCATCTGCTACGACATCCGCTTCCCCGAATGGATAAGGATATACGCCCTTAAGGGCGCCGAGGTGTTATTTATCTGCAGCCAGTGGACGCGGGCGCGTATGGATCTCTACAGGACGATGATCAGGGCCCACGCGATCGAAAATATGTTCTATACCGTCGCCGTAAACAACTGCGATTATTCGGGAGATATCGATTTCGGCGGCGGCTCCTTCGTATCTTCGCCGACCGGCGACGTTCTGACGGAGTGCTCGGGAACGCTGGACGGCAAATTCTCCGAGATCGACGTCACCAACATCAATCAAAACCGCCAATTCCTCAAAGTATTTGAAAAAAGACTGCCTCACCTATACCACGACATCATCAAATAGATAAATTTCAGGACTTAATACAGAAAAACCGCTCAACAGCTCATGAAAGGGGAATGCAAATGAAGAGAAACCGAGAGCAAAACAAGGTCAGGGTGGGCGTCGTCCAGCTGGCTCCCGTACTGATGGACGCGGAGGCATGCCTGAAGAAGGCCCTGCTCTATATTGAGGAGGCGGCCTCAAAGGGCTGCGAGCTGGTGATGTTTCCCGAGGCGTATATCCCATGCTATCCAAAGGCGATCACCTTCGGCTCCGTGATCGGCTGGCGAACACCGGCGGGACGCCGCGACTGGCGGCGGTATTACGACAATTCGGTCGAGGTCGGCGGCCCCATTTTCAACGCCCTCGCGGAGGCGGCCGCGAAATATAAGGTCCATCTGGCAATGGGCTGCATCGAGCGCGAGCGCGGACACGGCACCCTATATTGTTCGATGCTCTTCTTCGGCCCGGACGGCGAATATCTTGGACGCCACCGCAAACTGAAGCCGACCGCGGGAGAGCGGGTGGTCTGGGGAGAGGGCGACGCCAGCGACCTCACCGTCATCGACGCCCCCTTCGGACGCTACGGCGCCGTCATCTGCTGGGAAAACTACATGCCGCTGCTGCGCACGGCGATGTACAGCAAAGGCATCGAGATATATCTGGCGCCCACCGCCGATTACCGCGAATCATGGCTCTGCACCGCGCGCCACATCGCCCGCGAGGGAGGATGCTTCGTTTTGAGCGCCAACCTCTGCTATAAACTCTCCGACTATTCCAGCGAGATCGAGACCAGGGTCGACGAGGCGGATATCCCCGCCGGCATCATCAATGAGGCCGGTTCGGTGACCAACGGCGGCAGCGCGATCATCAGTCCCTTCGGCGAGTATCTCGCGGGGCCGATATACGATTCGGAAGAGGTGCTCGTAGCGGACCTCGACATGAATATGCTCGCGGAGGCGAGGATAGATTTCGATCCCGTCGGCCATTACGCGAGACCGGACATCTTCAAACTTTATGTCAACGAAACGCCGCTGAACCACGTCGAGTTTTACTCTGAAAAAGAAAAAGACATCTAACATTCAACAATAAAATCAGGGAGGCAGCCTTATGAAGAAAATTTCCAGCATTTTTATTATGATAACGATACTCGTCCTCGCTCTCTCCGTAAGCGCCAACGCGGCGGTCGAAATAAAACTGAGCCACTTGGGACCGACTCCCGCGGTTGGAGCAACAAACGACGAAGGCTGTAAGGCCTTTAAGAAGTATGTCGAAGATAAGTCAAACGGCGAAATAAAGGTAAAGATATTCCCCAACAACCAGCTGGGAAATGAGAGGGAACAGTTTGAAGGCGTGCAGATGGGGACGATACAGATGTGCTCTATCAGCACCGGCACGCTCTCCACGGTGGACAAGCAGATGCTCGTGATGGACATCCCCTATCTTTTCGCCAACAAAAAGGCGGCCTACAGCTTCCTTGACGGCCCGATGGGCGTCCAGATCCGCGATGATTTCGGCGCCAAGACCGGCGCGGTGATGCTCGCCTACGGCGAAAACGGCTTCCGCCATTTCACGAACAGGGTCAGACCGATAAAGTCCCCCAAGGATATCTCCGGACTTAAAATACGCGTCCAGGAAAACCCGGCGCACATCGCGATGATAAAATCGATGGGCGCGACGCCGACGCCGATCCCCTTCGGCGAGCTTTACACCGCGCTCTCCCAGGGCGTCGTCGACGGACAGGAAAACCCCGTCTCTCTGACGGAGTCCAGCCGCCTCCACGAGGTGCAGAAGTACCTGACGCTTGACGGCCATTTTTACAGCCCCTTCGTCCTCATCGCCAACGGCGGCCTCTTCAAGAAACTTACGCCCGCGCAGCAGCAGATCGTCCGCGACGGCGCAAAGGCCTGGAGCGAGAGACAGCGTGTATTCAACACCGCAGACGAAAAGAGATCCCTCGAAGTCATGGCTAAGGACGGCGTACAGATCACGGAGCTGTCGCCGGCGGAGCTGGCGGAATTCCAGAAGGTCACCCAGGCCGGCTCTCTCCCGCTCATAGAGAAGGAGATCGGCAAGGATTTCCTTAAAAAGGTAATGAACGCTGCCTCCGAAGCGGGTAAATAAAAGAACAGGGGGCGGCGGGCCTTAAGCCGCCCCCTCTCTTATAGTAGTGAGAGGAGCGAAATTATATGGATTTTTTACGAAAGATCGATGAGAAGTTAATGAAGATAGAGGAATGTATCGTGGCTGTATTGCTCTTTATCATGACAATCGCGATATTTGTCGCCGTGGTGGAGCGCTTCGTCATCCAGCTAGGGCTTACGTGGGTCGAAGAGTTTGCCCGTTATCTGAGCGTCTGGGCCGCCTTTGTCGGCGCCGGCCTCGCGGTGAAAAAGGGCGCTCATATCGGCATAGAGGCCTTTGTGCAGATACTTCCCAAGAGGGCGCAGAAGATCGACACTCTCGCCGTCGACATCGTGGGCATCCTCTTTTCCGTGATCGTCACCTGGATAGGGGTCGGCTTCATCTTCAAGCTCTCCGCCGCGGGGACCGTCTCTCCGGCGCTGGGCGTGCCGATCACCTGGGCGTACGCCGCGGTCCCCTTCGGCTGCGCGCTGATGGCGGCGCATTACCTCATAAAGTTCCTGGTAGGCCTCTCTGACCTTATATCGGGACGCGGCGAAACAGAAACAGAGGCGGTGTGATCATGGTCGTACAGGTACTCTCCTTCGCTCTGGCAATACTCTGCATCATGAACGTCCCTATCGCCATCTGTCTCGGCGCGGCCTCCTTCCTCGCCCTCTATATGGACGGCAGCGTGCCGCTGCTTCTGCTGGTGCAGAGGATGTTCACCGGCACCGACTCCTTTACCCTTTTGGCGATCCCCCTGTTTATGATCGCCGGAAGGCTCATGGAATGGGGCGGAATATCGAAGAGGCTGATAGACCTCTCGATGAACGTCGTGGGCGGCATGTACGGCGGACTGGCAAACGTCTCGATCCTCGCCTGCATGTTTTTTGCCGCCATCTCCGGCTCCGCGCCGGCGACGGTGGTGGCGATAGGCTCCATCATGGTACCGGCGATGCTTAAAGAGGGTTACGGAAAGGCCTTCTCCGTCGCCATACTGGCCGCCGCGGGAATAATCGGCGTCATCATCCCGCCGAGCATCCTCTTTGTCTCATACGGGGTCTCTATCGGCGCCTCCATCGGCAAGCTCTTCATCGCGGGCATCATCCCCGGCGTCATAATGGGGCTCTCCCTGATGCTGTTCTGCTATATAGTGTCGAGGATAAACGGCTGGAAGAGCAGCGTGAAGCCCACCTTCCGCGGATTCCTCTCCTCTTTGAGAAAATCTATCTGGGGCCTTCTCATGCCGATAATAATTCTCGGCGGGATCTACGGCGGGATATTCACCCCCACGGAGTCGGCCGCCGTCGCCTGTATCTACAGCCTCTTCGTCGGCTTCTTCGTATACAAAGAACTTAACGTGAAAAATACCTACATCAGCTTCTATGAGGCCGGCACCACCTCGGCGATGGTACTGCTAATCATCGCCACCGCGACGGCGATGGGATGGATACTGACCACCGAGCAGGTGCCCCTGAGGATCGCAGAGGCGCTCTCCAGCCTGGCGCAGAGCCGCTATTCCCTGCTGCTTTTCCTGAATATAATGCTCCTGGTGACGGGATGTCTGATGGAGCCCAACGCCGCGATCATCATCCTCGGCCCGATATTTCTGCCGCTCCTGCAGCAGGCCAATATCGACCTCATTCATTTCGGCGTCGTAATGGTGGTCAACATGGCGATCGGTATGCTGACGCCTCCGCTGGGGGTCAACCTCTTCGTCGCCCAGAGCCTCCAGAAGGATATTCCCATAAAATCGATCATCTCCGCCGTCACGCCGATGATCATCGTGCTTTTGGTGAACCTGATGCTGTTCACATATATCCCCGCGATATCGACAGTACTTCTAAAGTACTTCGCCTAAAATAACTGAAAAGGTAGTGACTTACATGCAGAACGCAAAATATCTCGTTGGTATCTACAGTATGTTCAACAGAAACGGCGACTGGGAGATGGAAAAGCCGATCCTCCAGCCCTATGGATTTGACGCCGTCGTCATCGACGAAAAGGACAAAGAGGGGCTGTGGAATGTTCTGGACAAACTCGACGCGCTTCTCATCGCCAACAACGACCTCTCCGTCGAAGAGGTCGCGAAGATGAAGAAATGCAAGATCATCTCGCGCCAGGGGATCGGCCTCGACAACATCCCTGTGAAATACGCCGAGGATAACGGAATCATGGTCTGCAACGTCCCAGACTGCAGCACTCCGGAGGTGGCGGAGCACGCCGCCGCCCTGATGCTGACGGTGGCACGCAAGATCCCCTTCTACAACGATAAGATCAAGATTGAAAGGATATGGAACCATACAAGCTTTGAGCTGAGGCCCCTGCGCGAAATGACGGTATTTCTCGTCGGCTTCGGAAAGATAGCGCGCCTCACGGCCTCGCATATAAAGCCGCTGTTCGGCAGGGTCATCGCCTACGATCCCTACGCAGACCGGAAGGCCGCCGACGAACTGGGCGTCGAAATAGTGGACAGCCTCGAAGAGGGGCTGCGTCAGGCGGACATCGTGAGCCTTCACCTGCCGCTGACGGAGGATTCACGGCACATGATCAATAAAGAGACTCTCGCTATTATGAAGAGCGACGCCTATCTGATCAACCTCGCGCGCGGCCCCCATGTGGACCGGGACGCTCTGGAAGAGGCGCTGAACGACGGCGTGATCGCCGGCGCGGCTCTCGACGTAATCGAATATGAACTCGACGTGGAAAAGGGAGATTTTTCTCACCCGCTTTTCTCCAACCCCAAGGTGATCTTCACCCCTCATACTGGCTGGTATAGCACGGGCTCCAACCGAAAGGCGCGGACGGTCGCCGCGCAGG